>JAFPZP010000067.1 GCA_017417215.1 Candidatus Rifleibacteriota bacterium
AGAGTTTAGAGCAATAGAGCGACGAGCGAAGAGCGAAGAGCGAAGAGGATTGGTCCTAAAGCTTCACCTTGAGGTTCTTTATTGAAGATGCTTCCCCAAAAGCCTAAGCCATTGGGGGAGCTGTCACGTAGTGACTGAGGGGGGAGCAAAGCGAAGCTTTGCGTAAACGGAGTGGTGACCGAACTAGAATATAATCTTCTTTAGCGATAGCGTATAAGAAAATTGAAAATAGAGAAATAGTTCCCTGTTGCCAGTTGCCAGTTGAAATTGATAGTAGGCTGTTACTGATAACTGACAACAGAAAACAGATAACTGATTTAGAATTGAGTTCGTGTTACAATAATAAAAGTATCTAAAATACTAATGGAGTGAGAAAAATGTTCAAAACTAGAGTTCTTGTAATGTTGTTTATGGTTCTTGTTTCTTCTTGTGTTTTCGCAGACACTTATAATGCTTCAAGCAGTTTAAGCCTTGAAGAGCAGACTGCTCTTGCCAAAGAATTAAACAAAAAATTTGATGCTTTAAGCAATAAAGAAATAAAAGAGATAAAAGCTTTACATAAAGAAATTATCGAAAAATGCCCATTAACAGAAAGCGCACAACAGTCATGCTGGATGCTTTCCAATATTTTTGTTATGAAGGATCATGACCACAAAGCTGCAATAGAAGTTCTTGAGCATCTTTTTAAGCAGTATCCTGACACAAAGTTGAAAGAAAGAGCAAACAATCGTCTTCTAGCCTGTTATGAAGCAGTAGAAAGCTGGGATAAAGTTTGTGCAATTTATAAAGATTTACTCAAAGACGAACCAAATGCAAAAAATGAAAAGTCTTACATCTCCAGATGTTCTCTCTATGCTAAGGCCTTAGATAAATCAGGAAATAATGAAGAAGCCAAGAAGTGGTATCAGAAAATCATCGACTTAGATAAAGGAAGAAGCTGTCTTGAAGCCAGAGGTGCTAAAAAATATCTAGAAAACAATAAGTAGTTTTTATTGTAGTTGGTAGTTATTGTTGTTATTGTTTCAAATAGCTCTATGCTCTAAGCTCTCCGCTCTCAATTCTCAATTCTCATCTCTCATTTTTGTCTCAAAAGCTTGCTTAAGTAATTAGGTAGGATTGGTTTTGGGTGTGATAGGTTTTATTGTTTAGGCGAAGTGGGCAAACAGTTGAATAATTATAGACTTTAATAGTTTTGAGAGCTAAACAATTCCCTTATCTCTTTTTCTCTTATCTCTTATCTCTAAAATTATCTATTGCCCCTCATACTCTCATATAGTAGAATTTTATTGAGTGTTTTCATATAGGAGTTGTTATGAAAAAATATTCTTTCCTACTTGGTCTATTATTTGTCGCTAATTCTCTTTTTGCCCAAGAAACATTAACTATAAAAGATATTAACTTAGAGCTAATAAAATGCCCCGCTGGTTCGTTTATGATGGGTACCCCTTATGATGAGGTTGGAAGTTGTGAAACTAGTTCTATTTATAGATATGAAACCTATCATCCTGTAAAAATTAGTAAGTTTTTCTATATTGGTAAGTATGAAGTAACTCAAAGCCAGTATGAAAAAATAATGGGTAATAATCCATCAAAGTTTAAAGATACTCAAATGCCAGTTGGATATATATCTTGGAAAGATGCAAAAACTTTTTGTGATACTTTGAATACTAAGTATTCAAACCAATTGCCAGAAGGTTATAGATTTGATTTGCCTACAGAAGCACAATGGGAATATGCTTGCAGAGCAGGAACAACTACTAGTTTAAATAATGGAACTAATATTAAAGATACTTCTTCAAAATCCTCTAATTTAGACGAAATAGGTTGGTATGATGGTAATTCTAATGACTCAACCCAAAAAGTTGGTCAAAAAAAGCCTAATGCTTGGGGAATCTATGATATGCATGGTAATGTGCAAGAATGGTGCAGAGATACTGGAGGAGACATGTTTCCAGAAACAGAAGAAATAGATCCTTTCTTTTGTGAAGAAGGATCGACTTATCACGTTTATCGTGGTGGTTCATATTCTGATTATCCTTATAGCTGCCTATCAGCAAACCATAATTCTACATGTAACAAAGGTGAAGGTCGCGGATTTCGTGTAGCTATAGTTTCTGATGAAAGTGTAACTTCTTCGACTAGATTAAACGTTAATTATGTTCGAAGAATAGAATTTGGAAAAATACCAATATCATCAAGTGAAACAACGATAAATACTCTAACTTTGTTTGATATTGGCAATGATTTTATTTTGAGAATGATAGAATGTCCTGCTGGTTCTTTTATAATGGGTAGTCCAGAAAATGAATTGGGTCGAGGGGATACAGAGAAACAACATAAAGTGACTTTCCCCAAACCATTTTATATAGGTAAATTTGAAGTAACAAAATTTCAATACATAAGAATAATTGGAAAAAATCCATCAAAAAATAAATATGGGCACTACACTAACCCTGTTGATACTGTTACTTGGAAAGAAGCTAATAAATTCTGTGAAATATTAAACGAAAAGTATAAAGACATTTTACCTAATGGCTATATATTTGACTTGCCTAATGAATCAGAGTGGGAATATGCCTGTAGAGCAGGAATAAAAACATCTTTAAATAGTGGTAAAGATATTACAAGCAAATTGGAAATTTGTCCTAATCTTGACGAAGTAGGTTGGTATGCTCAAAATACAGATGATGAGACAAAACCTATTGGACAGAAAAAGCCTAATGCTTGGGGAATCTATGATATGCATGGTAATGTGCAAGAATGGTGTAGGAATTTATATGATGACTATTCAGATAAAGATGTTGTAAATACTTATGAAAAGAAACAGAATCCAGACGAAGATCATGTGCAGAGAGGGGGAGGATTTGAGTCATTCGCAAGGCATTGCCGCTCGGCATATAGACATGAGCAAGGTGCAATGTCAACCGATGCTGGTTTTCGTGTGGCCTTGGTCTGGGATGGAAAAACACCTATTTCTGACAGTTCGTCAAATAGTTCTGTAAAAGAAGCTCCAAAGGCTGAAACTTCTTCTAACAACAGTAGTTCAACTACTCAGCAAAAGAATTCTGCCAGTTATGACACAAAAGAATACAAGCCTGTTCAGCTAAAACCTATAAAGACTCATCCCAAGGTTGTCGTTCCCGAAGAACTTGAGCTAGAACCCTGATTTTGCAGGCTGTCGCCAGAGTTGTAACTAATCACGGCCTCTGATTGCGTAGCAATCAGAGGCCGTGATTTATTCTACAAATACGAATCTATCAAATCATAAATCCAATCATTTATATTCGAGAATTGAAAGCCTGTTGATTCTGCTTTTTTTGTGTCAAAGGATAGCTTTTCAGAATATCCATTATATGGAGCAAAATCGCCATTAGGGTCTAGTATTGCTTTCTTACCTGTTTTTGTCTCAATATGTTTGATAATATCATGGGTTGAAATCATTCCTTTAGAACTTCCATTTATACCTCCGCTAACCTTTTGATTAACGAGGTGGGCGATGAAGTTTCCGGCTTCTTTTTCATAAATAAAAGCTATCGGACAATTAAGGTCATCTACATTCATTGGTTTTTCTTCTAAAATGTGGTCAATGTAAAACTTCAATCTTCCTGTATAATCATGAGGCCCCATTACAACCGGATATCTCACAAATATGCACTGAGAAATATCTAAATATTCTAAAGCTGCTCTTTCAGCCTGACGCTTACATTCATCATAATCATTAATGCTGAAATTCATCCAGACAAGCTTATGATTACATGGATTAAAACTTTCTTCCTTTATTATTCCTTGAGTTTCATAGTATATAGAACCAGAAGACATTTGGATATATTTTTTGCAGCGAACATTTTCTAGCAGATTCTTAACATCATTTGAGCAAAACGCAATTTTATCGATAATTACATCAAACTCTCTGTCAGATAATGCTTTTTTAACACTTTCATAATCTGTGCGATCTATTATTATTTGCTTGGTTGAATCTTGAAAAGGATGCTTGGTTTTTCCTCTAGTTGCAATTGTGACATCATGTCCATCTGCAATTAATTTTTCAACCATTGGAATTCCAAAAAATCCTGTACCGCCCACTACTAGAACATTCATCTTATTTCCTCTACTAATTATTATTTTTTGTAATTACTAATATTAGCACAAATTTAAGACAACAAAAACAATAACTACTGACTACAATAATTTCTAAAAAAATAATGACAGTCGCTTGTTCAACCTTATTCTCCTCCGCATACCGCTAGTTATACGTCATTGCGAGCCTCTGAAAGAGGCGTGGCAATCCATACAACCTTTTGTAGCCTACCCATTGTCATAAACGTATAGCTTTCAGGGCTAAAGCCCATACGCTATACTTTTTATGACAAATGTGTAGGCAATTAGCACTATCTAATTTGGACTTAAAAATTTGTTTTCGGACAACCTCCTGCCGGACATATACTAGAATGCGTTGGAAACAACAACTACAACAACCAACTCAGTAAAATCAAGTTTATAAGGTTATAACCATATAAACTTTTGACAAAAATATAAAATTTAGGTTATAATTGTATAAAGTCTGATTTTTGTAAAAACAAGAAGCAAAACAATGATTTATAGAAAAAAATACATGGATAAAATAATTCCCTTTATAGATGCTAAGTTTATAAAGGTTTTAACTGGCATTAGACGTAGTGGAAAATCTACAATTCTTCAAATGATTAGGGAATATCTTGTTCAAAAAGGTGTAAATAAAAAAAATATACTTTTTTATCGTTTTGATTCTATTGAATATGAAAACCTCACTTCTCATACTGCTCTATTTAATGAATTAAAGTCGCAGCTAAGCAGTAAAAACAAAACATATATTTTTCTTGATGAAATCCAGGAAGTTCCAAATTGGGAAAAGGTAGTAAACTCTTTGATGTCTGATTATGATGTTGATATTTATGTAACAGGCTCTAATTCAAGAATGATGTCTAGTGAAATATCAACTTATCTTACAGGCAGATATGTTTCTTTTATGATTTTACCTTTAACTTTTTCTGAATATCTAGATTTTAGAAAAACAAAAGGCAAAATAAAGAGCATTAAGGAAGAATTTGCCAGATATCTACGCTATGGCGGTTTCCCTGCTATTCATTTAAGCGATTATACAGAGGAAGAGGCTTATACTATTGTCAGAGATATTTATAATTCTACTATCTTTACTGATATTGTAAAGCGAAGTCAGATAAGAAAGGTTGACCAGCTTGAAAGGGTGATTAAATATGCTTTTGATAATGTCGGTCAGACTTTTTCTGCATTAACTTTGTCTAAATATATAAAAAGTCAGGGCAGAAACATAGATACAGAAACTCTTTATTCATATTTGAATAAGTTGGAAAAGGCGTATATTCTTCATAGATGTTCAAGATATGATATTAAAGGAAAAGAGTTTTTAAAAACTCAAGAAAAGTTTTATCTTGCTGATGTTGCGTTTAGATACTCTGTATTAGGCTATTCTTCTCGATCGGTGTCAGCAATGATAGAAAATATTGTTTATTTGGAATTGCTTTCTAGAGATTACAGAGTGTCAGTTGGGAAAATTGGTGATACCGAAATAGACTTTGTTGCATCAAAAAATGGAAGTAAAATATATATTCAAGTTTGTTATCAGATAAACAGCAAAGAAACTAACCAGAGAGAATATGGGCGTTTATTATCTATAAAAGACAATTACCCCAAATATGTTTTACGTATGGATGATTTTGCTGAAGGCGATTACGAAGGAATAAAAACCTTACATGTAGCCGACTTTTTGTTGAATAATCAAATATAAAACCTATCCTAAGAATGGGTTTCAGTCTTGGGGATTCTTGGGAAAAATATTGTTTAATATATTTGCTGTTCTGTACATTAAGTTAATCTTGTCATTTAATTCAAGCCTACCTGGAACAGACAGCAAAAAGTAATTCTGTTGTCCTTCATATTGGTCATTCTTTACAAAAAACTTATTAAAAACTATTCTAACATTCTCATCAAAAAATTCTCTTATTGATTCTTCTGATTTTCCTTGTAATAGAAACTTTGTTGAAAATCCAGTTTCTTCAAATTCTATGTCTTCCATTCCAAATATTTTTCCTATTGAATCTGTAAAGGTATTTTTTTCTCTAAGGTAAAACCGGGGTAAATCCATGTTTTTATTAGTAAACAGACAAAAAGTTTCAATCTGGCGATGTTGCCCTGAACCCTGGATGTTTTCGAATATATAGAAATCATAGCCGTCGCGATTCCCTTTGATTTCGTCTATCTTTTGTCCATAAGCTCTTTGCATTAGTTGGAATGAATAAACAAAGCTAGGAATATCTTCTGCATCTTTAAAATAATCAAATCCATTCTTTTTACAATAGTCTTCTATTTCTCTAAGTCTTTTTATTTCTTTTTTAAAAGTGAAATATAAAGGTATAAAAAGAGCTAGAAGCATTGAAAAGAAAACAATAAAAAAAGGTATTATATCGTTTTCGAAATCAAAACCGTTCATCGATATTTCTTTTATTAAGTCAGTAATCGTGACAGCTATCCCACTATCGAGGCTGTGCTAAAACTCGTAATTTGATGAAAAATGAAAAATCAGTATTTGTATGTTTGTCGCCTACCCATTGTCATAAACGTATAGCTTTCAGGGCTAAAGCCCATACGCTATACTTTTTATGACAAATGTGTAGGCTTTTTTTATCTCTCGATTCTTTTGAAAGCGGACAGTTGCTTGCTCAACCTTATTCTCCTCCGCGGTCTCTATTAATTTGTACCTTCGGATAGACTTTGAGGGAACGAGCCTTGTGCGGAGAATAGAGGTCTCGCGTCTACTGCCCGCTCACTCTCCACCTACCACCAACCACTGCCTCTAATTGCGTAGCAATCAGCCCCCTCAGTCTTTGGCTTCGCCAAATCCAGCTCCCCCACGATTCGTGGGGGAGCTATGCTTGGCTTTTAGGTTAGGCCATTGCCCAACCGGCTTCGAAAGCTTTAAGGTTGAGGTCTAAGAGTTTCTGAGGAACCTTTTCCTTTATGCTTTCGACCCAGAGCTTAGAATCAATCATGGTAAGCTTGTGAGCAAGCACGCCGAGAAGAACTACGTTCAAGCATTTCTGATTGCCAAGTTCAGTGGCTTTGCCGATAGCATCAACACAAATGTTGGCTATTGAGCTTTGGCTCAGTATATCAGGTATGTTTTCGGGGTATTTTTCACTGCCTGCAGAAACAGACATTGGAAGAATCTTCTGGGCGTTTGTAATTACGATTCCGTCTGGTTTGAGGAATTCAGCCCATCTGATAGCTTCTAATTCTTCGAATGAGAGGACTATATCAGCTTCGCCTTTTCTGATAATAGGAGAAGCTATTTTGTCACCGAAACGAACATGGCTGACGACGCTTCCGCCGCGCTGAGCCATTCCGTGAATTTCAGATTTTTTAACATCAAAACCAGCTTTCATAGCGCAGTCAGCGATTAGATTACTGGCTAATAAAGTTCCTTGTCCGCCTACACCGCAAAGTAGAATATTAGTAGTAGTCATTATTTAGCCTCCTCAGTAGCTTGAGTAATCGCAGCCGGTTTGCAGACCTTTGCGCAAAGACCACAGTGAACGCAAAGAGCATAGTTGATTACAGTCTTTCCGTCTTCTGGGCTGATTTCTAATGCTGGGCAGCCAAGTTTCATGCACATTCCGCATTTTACGCACTTATCTCTGTTGATGCTGACTTTATAAGTTTTTGGCTTATAGCTCTTTAAGAGGAAGCAGGGGCGCTTTGTTATAACTACGCTTGGAGACGGATCTGCCAAAGCGGTTTTTATGGTTTCTTCCAAAGCTTTTAAGTCGAATGGGTCTACACAAGCAACATGGTCTACACCGAGAGCCTTACAAACTGCTTCTAAGTTAACTGCTTTTGCAGGTTCGCCTTTTAAAGTCTTGCCGCTTGCTGGATTCGGCTGATGACCGGTCATAGCAGTAATAGAATTGTCGAGAATAATGGTTACATGGCGGCCTTTGTTATAAACAGTGTCTAACAAGCCAGTCATGCCGGAATGCATAAAGGTTGATTCGCCGATTACAGCAACAAGCTTGCCGTGAATCTTTTCTTTCATGGCTTTTTCTATGCCAAGAGCATTTGTAATAGAAGCACCCATGCAGACTATGGAATGCATAGCATTGTGTGGAGCAAGAGCGCCGAGGCTGTAACAGCCGATATCACCTGTAACTGTGCAGTTCAGCTTTCTAAGAGTATAGAAAACACCGCGATGGGGGCAGCCAGGACAGAGAACTGGCGGTCTTACAGGAATCTTAACTCCTGATGTTAATTTTGCAGATTTTAAGGGTTCTTTATCTGAAAATTCTTTTAAAGCGTCATAGATGATGTCGGGGTTTAATTCGCTGCAGGCTGGAATTCTGTCTTTGCCGATACAATCAATGCCAGCGGCTCTGACGGCCATTTCCAAGAATGGGTCATTTTCTTCGATAACAACGACTTTATCTACTGTTGCAGCAAACTTTTTGAAGAGTTCTGTCGGGAAAGGCCAGCTCATTCCAACTTTTAAGAAAGAAGCATTTGGAAAAACTTCTTTTGCATGCTGGTAGCTGATTCCAGAAGTGATAATGCCAAGCTTTTTATCGCCTTTTTCTATGCGGTTAAATTCGCAATTGTTACTGAGTTTTTCTAATTTTGCTGTTCTTGCTTCAACTTTTTCGTGAAGTTTTTTGGCAACTGCCGGCAATACGCAATATTTGCCCATGTTGCGTTCGAATTCGCGTTCGGGAGCTGTTTCTCTTTCACCTAATTCGACTACGCCTTCAGAGTGGGAAACTCTAGTAGTAGTGCGTATTATAACAGGAGTATCATATTCTTCAGATATTTTTACCGCAGCTTTAACCATGTCTTTGGCTTCCTGGCTGTTTGTGGGCTCAAAAAGAGGCATTTTAGCCATTCTTGCATAGTTGCGGTTGTCTTGTTCGTTCTGAGAACTGTGGAGGCCTGGGTCATCAGCGGTAACTATAATCAAAGCTGCGTTGATTCCAGTATAAGAAGATGTAAAGAATGGGTCGGCAGCAACGTTTAAACCGACGTGCTTTTGTGCACAAATGGAACGGGCGCCAGCATAAGCAGCACCTATAACTGTTTCCATAGCTGTTTTTTCGTTAACAGCCCACTGAGCATCAACTTCATCGTATTTGCCTAAGAACTCAAGAATTTCTGTAGATGGGGTTCCTGGATAAGCAGAAGCAAATCTGATTCCGGCTTCCCATGCGCCTCTGGCAATAGCTGCGTTTCCAGAAAGAAACGCCTTTTTACCTTTTTGGGTCATAAGACACTCCTTTTCCTTTTTGGTAGTTTATTTTCTTATATAAAAATTATTCTATATTATTTAATTGTTAAAGTAAATCGAAAAAGCTTTAGGGCAAAGTTAATTGCCCCAAGGGCTTATTTATGTTAAATTATAAAAATGAATTTATTTGGTCTTATACTATTTTTACACGGATTTATGGCTTTTCTGTTGTGTATTGCCTGTTATCCACCACAAGGTGGTAAAACTGAAGAAATAAAAGAAAGAAATAATAAACGCAATAAAATTTTTAAAAAGAATCTGCCATTTTTTACAAAAATCCTACTAATGGTATGGTTACTAATAATATATTGGTATGTATATGACCATTTTAGTCCCCTCAATACTTTAAAAACCTTAGAAAATAACAATATCTGGTTTTATGTTGTCGGGTTTTCGCTTGGATACATCTGTTTATTTTTTTCTACAATAAAAAAAGAATATAGCCTTAGAGATGAAGAAATGAAAAATTTATATCCTAAGATTATATATGGCATTATAGCTTACATATATTTCTTCTCGGTTTTCTTGGGGATGACAACAATTCAAATTAGCAATTATGCCTTAGATTTCTCACAAGGCGAAGAACATATTGTATATGTTACGAAAACTAACACTCGTGTATCAGGTGGAACTAAAAGTTCGAGAATCCATTATGAAATTCACTATCAACCAGATATACTGGGTGTTTCTAAGATAGAAGTTCCTGAAGAACTGCAACAATGTGTAAAACAAGGTGATAGATTAAAACTCTTCTTAAAAAAAGGTCTATTTGGAATACCCTTTATTAGCGGTAACATCAAAATTATAAAATATCAATAACCTCTCAACTCTCAACTCTCAACTCTCAACTCTGGTATATTCACAGACAGATTCAGATGATTCCTATGATAATGTATGGCTTCAATTCCTAACTCCTAATTC
>JAFPZP010000002.1 GCA_017417215.1 Candidatus Rifleibacteriota bacterium
ATTTCTTATATGGAATTACGCAATGAAGAGTTGAAGAAGAAGTAAAAGAAGAGTTTAATATCAAATAATGCTTTTATAATTTATTATATGGGGTTACGCGGAGAAGCGACATAGAAAAAGAATATTTTAGAAAGCAAGTCGAGCTTGCTTTCTAAAATGAAATTGAACTTTAGGGCTAAGACGAAGAAGGGGTTGTACGCGACTTTCGTCGCTTAAAAAGTTATAAATTGAGGCATACGCTTCAAATAGTCGTACAGAATTTTCTTAAAAAAAGAATTTAAGAAAACTGATTCTGTATAAGAAATATTTTTGTCATAACAAAGGTTCGTAGCCGACAGCGGGTCAAGCCCGCTGCGGTACAACCAATTGTTATCAAAAAGCCCTTTAATATAATAATTTCGAATCACATTATTATCAAGCGCGACATTAATCATATTTAGCAAGTAAATTAGCTTCCCTCTCTCTCCGATGTCCAGCAGTCAAGCTCTTCGCTATCGGGGAAAGCCTTTTTTTGACAACAATAACTTTATGTTCTCAAAAAGGTGTTTTATAAGGTTCTAAAATTTCACATAGTTGCTTATTGGAAAAATGTATTTCTTGTATTATTTCGAATAAACCATAAGCAATACTAACCACAGTAGGTTTTTCTTTTTTGTAAAATCTATGAGTAATATTAATAATAATAAGCCTCATTGAAGCTAATAAATTTTCTAAATCTTCTGCAATCTGCTGAAGTTCTGAAAAAGAAGCATTCATAATTAAACGCTGTTTTGAATGAATTCTTCCTGCAATAATATATACTCCATATAACATTGGATCTTCATTAAACTCTGAACTAATACATAAAATTGCTTGATTGCCTTTAAAGATTAACTCAAATTCTTCTGACACTTCATTTTTATCAATTTCTTCTTCATGCATTTTTACTTTCCTTTTTATACTCGCCATTCCACTTTCACCGTCAGCCCCAGCCAATCGAGGACAGACCTTTGCAATAACCAATCTGCAAATTATAAATTGACCAATAATTAAATCCATACTAAAATTTAAATACCTATCCAGATCGGCAGGTAGTGTTCAAGGTTTTCTGTAACTGCTGCTATCAATTACAGAAAATAGAACATTCAAGGCTCACCAATTTCGGTGAGCTTTTTTATTTGAATCCCAAAACACCTTGTTTCTCATACCTGTTAATAAGCTGCTCAAGTTCCTTATCAAACTCACATGCAGCAATGCCATCAGAAATATCAACAAATCCAATAAACCTGCAGGTTATCCTGTCTCCTGGATATTCATAACTTGTCTTAAACTCGCCACGACTCATATCGTCAAATGCGTGTAAATCTTCACAATACATATTCTTAATCTCCTTTTTTTTATTTCATCGCAAGCCATTCACCCTTAACACAAAGCCCACACCAGAGTCGCTGCCCATTAGTAATCACTCTCTTAAAACCTTTCTCACTCATTCTCATACCAAGCCACTTCTGGCTCATTACACGCTCATTGTTTTTATTACACCATTTGATATAAGTCTGATAAAGCAGCGCAGTCGGCAGTCTCCATTTCAGAGTTGGATCTGTCTGTAAACAATCTGTAACAAACATCCCAACACTATCCATATCCATTCTGTATTCCTCGTTAGCTTCTCTCACAGCTTTCGGCTCCTCTCCAAGTCCTTCTTTTTTCCACATTGCATACCCCTGAATCAGCCAGTTCAATATTCC
>JAFPZP010000068.1 GCA_017417215.1 Candidatus Rifleibacteriota bacterium
ATTACTTTTTGATTAGGCTTAGCAATTATTTTTTCTAATGGTTTAATAGCTACACCATCAAAATATCCATTTACTGCTAACATAACAAAACTCCAATTTCATATATTTTTATTATATTTGTAGAATAGTTTTTTGACAAGTTTCTCTATATTTCTATATGGTAATAGCTGAATTGTTATAACTATTCGCAATAAAAAAAGGCTTCTGAGAAGCCTTTTTTTGTCGTTGATAGTTTTTCTTCTTATTTAGAAGCCTGTAAACAGCCGCTATGTCTGAGCAGTGCTTTGGTTTCTGGATCTCTACCTCTGAAAAGTCTGAAAACTTCAGAAGGTGACTTACTTCCGCCGAGAGCCAGGAATGTGTCTCTGAAACGGCGACCAGTCTTTTCTACTGCTTCTTCATTAGAGAGGCCCGCTTCCTCAAATGCTGCAAAGCAGTCTGCGCTCAATACTTCAGCCCATTTATAGCTGTAGTAGCCTGCAGCATATTCATTTGCAAAAACATGCTGGAAGGCACATAAGAATTTATCGCCAGGATATGCTGGCATAGCACAGGTTTCATTGGTAATCTTAACGAAAAGTTCTGCTGGGTCTACTTTTCCGTTGATATCGTAGTCAGAATTGAGGCAGAGGTCGAACTTACCGAATGACATCTGTCTCTGCATCTGATAAGCAGCTCTGAATTTTTTTAAACCAAGAACTTTGTTAAGAAGTTCTTTTGGCATTGGTTCACCAGTCTTATAATGGCGAGTCATCTTAGCCATGGTCTTCTGTTCTGTGCACCAGTTTTCCATGAACTGGCTACAAAGTTCTATTGCATCCCATTCGACGCCGTTGCAGCCAGCTGCATCAGCTTCATTAACAGTAGTCAGCATTCCCTGAAGAGCATGACCGAATTCATGGAACAGAGTCTTTACTTCCATAAATGAGAAGAGTGATGGATTGCCATTTACCGGAAGAGTTGCATTACAGCAGATGTAGATAACTGGATTTCTCAATTTTCCATTATAGATTCTTCTTGAGAAGCAGTTTTCCATCCAGGCACCAGCGCGCTTTTCACCTGGTCTGATATAGGGGTCGAGATAGAAGTGGGCGATGGTTTCGCCTTTTTCATTTGCTACATCGTAAAATGAAACATTTTTATCCCACAAAGGAATCTTGGTCTTATCGGCTTCGGTAATCTTGATTCCGAACAATCTCTGGCCTAAGTCAAATAAAGCTTCTTTTACGCGTGGGAATGGGAAATAAGGTCTGATAATATCATCGGTAAGATTGAAAGTCTTTTCTCTTAAGCGTTCTGCCCAGAATGCAACATCCCATTGTTTAATTGGTTCTGTCTGACCATTTTCGGAAGCAATTTTCTGAACAGCTTCCAAGTCTTTCTGACCAAAGGGACGTGTGGCTTCTTCAAGTTCTTTGTACATTTTCTTAACGTTTTCAATGTTCTTTGCCATTTTAACGTCAAGGCTATAAGCTGCAAAGTCTTTGTAACCAAGAAGCTGGGCCATTTCTTTTCTTAGCTTAGTTATTTCTATAATTAATGGAAGGTTGTCATACTTGCCTTCAGAAGCTCTTGATGCGAAAGCTTTGTAAATTGTATATCTGTCATTTCTATCGCGATGATGCTGTAAGAAAGGCATATAACTTGGCTGGTCAAGAGTTATTCTCCATGGGCCATTTTCAGGGTCAGGAGTTGTGTCTTTATTTCCATGAACTCTGTTGTATGACATAGCAGCCAGACATTTCAGATTGTGAGGCCAACCTTCGGTTTTAGCCTTATCAGTGATGATAAATTCAAAGCTTTTGCTGGAATCAAGAAGATTGTTTTTAAACTGAATACTTAAATTAGAGATTCTATTGAAAATTTCGTTGAATCTTTCGCGCTTTTTACCTTCTAGACCAACTCCAGCCTGTTCGCATTTTTTCAGTTTTATATCTATAATGCGTTTCTTGGCATCATTTAATTTGGCATATTCAGAGCTTTCTTTTAGCTTTTTCAAGCCTTCATAAATCTTTTTGCTCTGGGTAAGCATCAACTGAGTCTTATTGAACTCAGGCATCATTTCTTCTTCTGCTTTACGATAACCATCGTTGCACTTTACTGAACATAAATGAATAAGCAGATTCCAGCCGTATTCCTGGTAAAGCTCCAAGTCTTCAAGAGGCTGGCATAAACCTTCCCAAGTGGGAGTAAGATTATCTTCGATGTTCTTTATGCCTTTCTGCATTTCAGAAAAAGCATATTTCAAAGCGGGAACAAAGTGTTCGGGTTTGATTTCATCAAATTTAGGTAGACCTTCTTTTGTGACTAATAACTCAATCAATGGATTATCATTCTTATTCATCTTATCATCATACCTTTTCTTATTAAAAATTATATATCTTATATATCCACTATATGACTGTATTTCGTTAGATACAAGTTTTTTTTTAGGAAAAAATTTTTAGGGAGGAGGGAAGAGGGAAGAGGGA
>JAFPZP010000069.1 GCA_017417215.1 Candidatus Rifleibacteriota bacterium
AGAAACAGGCTTAGTAAAGAACTTCAAGCTTCCAGTTAAAGTTCTTGCTCGCGGTGAAATCACAAAGCCTCTCACTGTTCATGCCCATCATTTTTCTGCAGCAGCAAAAGAAATGATTGAAAAAGTTGGCGGAAAAGCTGTTGAGGTGATCTAATTGTTTCAGAGCCTATCGAACTCATTAAAAATTCCGGAACTCCGGAATAGAATTCTCTTCACCCTTGGAATGATCATTGTCTTCAGAATGGGAACTCATATTCCTACTCCTGGAGTCGATGGTAAAACATTGATGAGTGCATTTCCTGACAATCAAGTATTCTCATTCCTGAATATGTTTTCAGGTGGTGCATTAAGACGTTTTTCTGTATTCGCCTTAGGTATTGCTCCATACATCAACTCTTCAATTATTATGCAGTTACTTGTATATGTAATTCCTTATTTTGAAGATTTGGCAAAGAATCAAGGCGAAGAAGGGCGCAAGACAATTAACCAGTATACCAGATACGGGACAGTTCTGATAGGTGCTCTGCAAGCTTTGGGTATTAGTTATATGCTTGAAAGAGTTGGCGCAGTTCCACATGCAGGCTGGGCTTTCAAGATTATGACTGTTATTACTCTGACCGCAGGAACGTCATTTATAATGTGGCTTGGAGAGCAAATGACTTCTCGTGGTATTGGTAATGGTATATCGATACTAATTACAGCTGGTATTTTGGCTGGTTTGCCAGAAGCAGTCGCTCAACAGTATGCTGTATTTAATGGCGAATTGATGCAGGTATTACAAACTCTCTTGTTGTTGGCTATTGCTTACGTAACAATCTTGTTGATCGTATTCATACAAGACGGCGTAAGAAAAATACCTGTTCAGTATGCAAAGCGTGTTGTTGGCAGACGTGTATATGGTGGTCAGAATACATATATTCCATTGCGTGTAAACCAAGCCGGTGTTATTCCTGTTATCTTTGCTAGTTCAATATTAATGTTTCCAGCAATGATTTTCAATTGGTTGCGTGGCACCCAGTTCATGGAAGAATACTTAAAGTATGATATTGTTGACAAGTTATTAAGTATATTTGATTACAATTCATTTAGTTACTTAATAATTTATGTTATTCTCATTATTTTCTTTACATATTTTTATACTGCTATCACCTTCAATATTCAGGAATTAGCAGATAATATGAAGAAGTATGGTGGATTCATTCCCGGTATTCGTGCAGGTCAGAAGACTGTAGAATTCTTGGAAAAGACTACTTCAAGAGTAACATTTGCTGGCGGTATTTTCCTTTCAGTTATTGCTGTAATTCCTAACCTTCTAATTAAGTATATGAATGTTAACTTCTATTTTGGTGGAACTGCACTGCTGATTGTTGTCGGCGTTGCTATGGATACCATGAGACAGTTAGAATCACATCTTGTTACTAGAAATTATGAAGGTTTCATGAAGAAAAGCAAAGGTTTAAGATGAGATGACTGAAAAACGAATACTTAATCTTATATTTCTTGGACCTCCAGGAGCAGGAAAAGGTACTCAGGCCAGGATGATACAGGAAAAGTATTCTATTCCTCAGATATCAACCGGGGACCTGATGAGAAATGAGATCTCATCAGGTTCTTCTTTGGGGATTAGATTAAAATCCTTTATCGAAAGTGGTGGGCTCGTTCCAAATGAATTGACCTTAAGCATTTTGTTGAATCGTATTAAAAAAGATGACTGTAAGAATGGTTTTCTTTTAGATGGTTTTCCACGAAATGTAGAACAGGCAATGGAATTAGAAAAAGCACTTGAAGGTATGAATACAGAACTTTCAGGTGTTATAGCCTTAGTAGTTGATGATGCAGAGCTTGTAAGCCGGTTAGCAGACCGACGTATTTGTAAGGGTTGCGGTGATTCGTATCATTTACAATATAAGAAACCTTCAGTAGAAGGGAAGTGCGATCACTGTGGTGGAGAGCTCTATCAGAGAAAAGACGATTCTGAAGAAGTTATAAAAAATCGCCTTAAGGTTTATCATGACCAGACGGCTCCATTAATTGATTTTTATTCTGAAAGAAAAAAATTATCAAAAATTAATGGAAAAAATAAAATTGACATGATTTTTTCAGAAATTTGTGATATAATCGACAAACTTAAATCTTAAGTCGATTTATTTGATTTGGGATTAAGGAAACCAGCGAATACTGGTTTCCTTATTATATTTTTGTTGTAGAGACTAATATTATTCGTTTAGAAGTTTTACTTTTAAAGCATAGTTTTAGATCGGTACACAATACTCAACCTGCCAGGCGGGTTTTAAAGAAAGGGTTCTAGTCAAACATGAGCAAAGGTGATACTCTTCAGATGAATGGCACTGTTTCTGAAGCACTGCCAAATGCCAGTTTTAAGGTAGAACTTGAAAATGGTATTATGGTACTCGCTCACATCTCTGGGAAGATGAGAATGCATTACATTCGTATTCTTCCAGGTGATAAGGTCACCGTAGAGTTGACTCCCTATGACTTGACCCGTGGGCGAATAGTTTATCGTTTTAAATAAGTCCTGACGAAACGATAAAATACTGACGCAGGAGGAATATAAAATGCGAGTTAGGGCATCTGTGAAAAAAATTTGTGAAAAGTGTAAAATTATTAAACGTCGCGGTATAATTCGTGTCATTTGTGAAAATCCAAGACACAAACAGCGACAGGGCTAATTACCAGGAGGAAGAATTATGGCTCGTATAGCTGGTGTTGATCTGCCTCGTAATAAACGTGTTGAAGCAGCTCTTCCCTACATTTATGGTATTGGTTGGACAACCGCAGGTGATATCCTTCGTAAGACCAACATCAATCCAGACACCCGTGTTAAAGACCTTACTGAAGACGAAATTTCTCTTATTAAGAAAGTTCTTGATACAGAATATCGTGTAGAAGGTGATCTTAGACGTGAAATATCAATGAACATCAAGAGATTGATGGAAATTGGTTGTTACCGTGGTTTAAGACATAGAAAAGGTCTCCCCGTTCGTGGTCAAAGAACCAAAACTAACGCTCGTACTAGAAAAGGTCCGAGAAAAGCAATCAAAAAGAATGGTTAATTCTTTTTGAGGATGTAAACTGATTTTAAATAGGAGTTAATAATGGCAAAATCAGGAGCTAAGTCCAAAGTCCGAACCAAAAAGCGCGAAAAGAAAATCGTTGCTAAAGGTCAGGCACATATTCAATCAACTTTTAATAATGTTATCGTGACAATTACCGATATGACCGGTAATGTTTTATGCTGGTCTTCCTCTGGTTCAAATAGTTTTAGAGGTTCCAGAAAATCTACCCCATACGCCGCTCAGGTTTCTGCTGAAATTACAGCAAAACGTGCCCTTGAATATGGCATGAAAGAAATCGAAGTTTTCGTAGCCGGACCCGGTATGAGCCGTGAATCAGCTATTCGCGCTCTGCAGACTACTGGTATTCAGGTAACTGCAATTAAAGACGTTTCCGGTATTCCACACAATGGTTGTCGTCCACCAAAACGACGCCGCGTCTGAGGAGGCTTGTTATTATGGCTAGATATACTGGTTCAGTTTGTAGATTATGTCGCCGTGAAGGTGATCAACTTTTCCTTAAAGGTGCTCGTTGTTTCACAGAAAAATGTGCTTTCAAACGCCGCTCAATGGTTCCCGGTCAGCATGGTGCCGAAGCAGCTAGAAAGAAACCAACAGGATATGAAGTTCAACTTCGTGCCAAACAAAAAGTTAGAAGAACTTATGGTATCCTTGAAAGACAGTTCCATACTTATTATGAAGTTGCTAGCCGTCAGGGTGGTAACACTGGTGTTAACTTACTTCACCAGCTTGAAACCCGTCTTGACAATGTAGCTTTCCGCATGGGTTTTGGTCTCTCTAGAGCTCAGACCCGTATGTGGGTAACTCAAGGTCATTTTGAAGTAAATGGCAAGAAGTGCAATATTCCAAGTTATCAGCTCAGAGCTGGTGATGTTGTTGCAATTCGTGAAAATAGTAAAGTAAAAGGTCAGATTAAAGACGCTTTAGAAATTAACTCAAGCCGTGAAGCTAGTCCATGGTTAGAAGTAGATCGTGAAAACTTGAAGGGTAAATTCCTTGCTCTTCCAGAACGCTCTCAGCTTGATCCAAAGATCCAAGAACATCTGATTGTAGAATTCTACTCTCGCTAATAATTAGGAGGCTGGTTCGCGTGATTGAAATTAATCAACCTAAGTTAAGATATAGACAGGGCGAAGACGCTAATCATGGTATTATAGAAGTAGAACCACTCGAAAGAGGTTATGGTCTTACATTAGGTAATGCTTTTAGACGTGTTTTGCTTTCTTCTCTTCCTGGCTCAGCAGTTTCTTCTGTAAAAATTGATGGCGTTCTTCATGAATTCTGCAGCATTCCTGGTGTTGTAGAAGATGTAACAGCAATTATTCTTAATCTTAAGAAACTTGTAGTCAATGTAGAAACAGATGAACCTGTAACTGTTCGCCTTGAAGTTAAAGGACCTGCTGATGTAACAGCTGCTGACCTTCCAGCTAACCCAGACCTAATGGTTATTGATGAAAATGTTCATATTGCACAGATTACTGGTGATGTAACTCTTGGTATGGATATTACTTTCAAACGTGGTCGTGGTTATGTTCTTGCTGATGATAATGAAGCAACTAATGAAGCTATTGGAACTATTCTTGTAGACTCACAGTTCTCTCCAGTAACAAGAGTTATGTATGATGTTTCAGAAGCTCGTGTTGGTCAGAACATCAATTATGACAAGCTTACACTTCAGGTTTGGACAAATGGCAGTATGCAACCAGCAGAAGCTGTAGAAACTGCTGCTAGATTCTTGAAATCCCACGTCGATTTGTTTGAATCTCTTAAAGATGAAATTATCGACGATAGAGAAGATTTACCTGTTCATAATGAAGAACTTGTTATGGTATCAACCCAGAAACAGGAACCGACTCAGAAGGGTAATACCGAAATCCTTATTAAGGATCTTGAATTTTCAGTCCGTTCTAGAAACTGCCTTAAGAGAGCTGGAATCCAGACTCTTGGTGAACTTGTTAACAAAAAAGTTTCTGAACTTCTCGAAATTAAGAATTTCGGTAAGAAGTCTCTTAAAGAAGTCAGAGAAAAGCTTGCTCAGTTCAATATGCAGCTTCCTGACGATGATGGTTCAATTGATGATGACGGAGGAAATGACGAATGAGACATCAGATAAAGCTTCGCAAGTTTGGACGTGAGTCTCATCAGAGAAAAGCTCTGCTGAGATCTCTCTGCACCTCTCTTGTTAAATATGAAAAAATAGAAACTACCTTAGCTAAAGCCAAAGATCTTCGCCGTGTAATAGAAAAAGCTGTTACTCTTGCAAAGAATTACAATAATCCTGAAAAGCTCAATGCTAAGGGTGGTGAAAATCAGACTAAAGAAGAACACCTTGCTGCTATCAGAGCTTCTAAGCGTGTTGCTCTTAGCGCTTATTTCCATGCTGCTAATGACCGCGAAATTCTTGGTCGTAATGAAATAAAGAAATATATTTCTAATTTGAGCAAAGAAAATCGTGAAGCCGTTGAAAAATACATGGAAGATCAGACTAAGAATCCAAAGCCTGATTTCGTAATCGACTATATCCCAGCTGTTGCAACTAGAAAAGTAACAGTAAAGAAAACTGTTGATGGTAAGACAGTAAAAGAAGAAGTTACTAAAGAACGTGGTAAAACTGCTGTAAGCACTAAGCGCGGTGGTGCTACCAGAATTCTCAGAGTAGAAGGTGTTCTTAATAAGCTTCTTAATCGTATTGCTCCTCGTTTCAAAGATGTAAACGGTGGTTATACTAGAATTTACAAACTTGGAAATAGACGCGGCGATAATGCTGAAATGGCTATTATCGAATTCACAAAGTAATACGATAAGCAGATGATTCTCTTTGATAGAGTATCTTTCTGTTATAATGCCAATCAAGAAACCTCCTTTTATTTGAAGGAGGTTTCTTTTTCTTTAAACAAAGGTGTTATTAACGGATTGATTGGGATAAACGGTTGTGGTAAATCAACGATAGCAAGATTAATCGTTGGATTGCTTAAACCTACAGAAGGGAATATTAACTTTAAAAATGATGAGGGTACCCCTTATTATTTTTCAGGAATGATATTTCAAAACCCTGATAATCAGATTGTTGGAACGACTATCGGTGATGATATTGCTTTTGGATTAGAAAACTTAAATCTCCCAACGGAAAATATAGAGCAATTAGTCGTAAAAGCTGCTTCCTTATTTGGATTTGAAAATATGCTAGATATGGAAGTGTCAAAACTATCAGGTGGTCAGAAGCAGATGCTTTGTATTGCTTCTGTTCTTGCCTTAGAACCCAACTGGATAGTTTTTGATGAACCTACATCTCATTTAGACCCATGGGCTAGAATAGAGTTTTGGAATATTATTAATTTTCTTGTTACTCAAAGTAATATTGGAATAATAGTTATATCTCAACTTCCCGAAGACATTAACAGGTTTCAGCATATTACTGTTATGGATAAAGGTAGCATTTGCTTTAACGATTCTTCTGAAAAGTTTAAAATGTTGAATGAACTTCCTAAGGGGATTGATTTCCCTGAAGGTTGGAAATTAGAACGGCTTTTAACTAAAAACAAATGAGATTAAGCATAGGCAATTTGGTAATAAAATTTAATGATAATCCGTTTTTAGGGCCTATCGAGGCAGTTTTTGATTCTGGCTGCCTTAATTTAATTGTTGGTCGTTCAGGCTGTGGAAAGAGCACTTTATTAAAGCTAATAGCTGGATTTCATAAAGATTTTACCGGGGCTGTTTCTTTAGACGAAGATTATTTTGAACCAGAAGGGAATGTGGCCTTAGCATTTCAGAATCCAGAATCACTCTTTTTTAATTCATCCGTATTTGAAGAAATAGCTTACTCTTTGTCTGTTTCAGGTGATAACAAAGATAGTATAAAAAATCATACAGAAAGCTGGATGAAAAAGTGGGGATTAGACCCTGAGTTATATAGCAATAAATACCCTTATAAACTCTCTGGCGGGGAAAAACGCAGAGTTGCTTTGGCTGCATGCACTATATTAAGCCCCAAAATTATTCTTCTAGATGAACCTTTAGCAGGCTTGGACAGAGTTGGACAGTCTGATTTAGCAGAAATCATATATTCTCTTTCCCAAGAGCATATTGTAATAGTTGTAACTCATGAACCTGAACTTTTAATGCAGAAAGACAGTAGAATACTTTATTTAAACGATAAAGATACCGCTCAGTATTCATCTAGTGAGTTTTTATCAAAAGCAGTTATTGATAATGATTTTTACCCTTTGCCAGAATGGTATTCAAGTACATTAAGGTCTTATGCTCAATTTTATGATTTGCCAATGGTTAATGCAGAAGCAGTAGCAGAGTATTTAGAAAGTTATAATAATGAATCAGCAAGTGGGAATTAAATCAGTTATTAGAGCTCTTAGCCCGATTACAAAGGGAATACTATGTATTGGCTTTATTTTGATGTTTTCAATATTCTGTAAAATGTGGTTAGTTGCATTTAATTTAAATCTATTTATAATTTTACTTTGTTTCTATTTGAAGGAAGATGCTATTGGTCTAATTGTTTCTTTAAAAAGAATTTGGTTTTTGCTTTTATTTGTTGGTTTATTTCAGGGTTTTGTTGGAAAATCCTTCGATTTATTTGCTAGTTTAAATGCTATTTTTAAGATTATGGGTATATATTTAACTGCGACTTTGTATACTAGGATATCTACCCAGAATGAACTTCTTTATTTTTGGGAAATATGTTTCAAACCATTGAAGTTGTTCGGTCTTTCTTCCAATGAATTAGCTTTAACGATGGTAATAGCAATTAGATTTATGCCTGTTTTTATAGATGAAATTGATCGAATAAGAATTGCCCAGATAGCTAGAGGGGCTAAGCTTACTAGAAACTCTATTGTTTCTGCGATAAACTTTATGCCGCTTCTTATTCCTATTCTCACACAGGCGATTAGGCGATCGGAAGAATTAGCTGATGCAATGGAAGTCAGAGGATATGTTGCTGATAGACCAAGAGGTCGCTATAAAAGTTATAAACTTTGCGGGTATGATTACCTGGCTTTTCTCGTTATGTTCATTACTTTAGCTTTATTAGTCTGGAAAATGATGAGTTAGATTGCTTTATTTCATTATATTTAAATAATTTTATATTACTTCTTGTATATGAATAATAATATTTAGTATAATTCATCTCTGTCTAAGATTTAAAAATATACTTATAATAAGGAAAAAACAATGACCGGCACAAATCTTAAATACAAAAAGCCTTTGTTAAAGCTCAGCGGAGAAATGTTTGGCGGGAAAGACGGTTTCGGTTTTGACCGTGCTTCCTTAGAAGGTTTTGCAAAAGAAATAAAAGCTGTTGTTGATGCTGGCGTTACACCAGGAATCGTAATCGGCGGCGGAAACTTCTTTAGAGGCGCTAAGTCCACACTTCCAGCGGTAAAACGTCATAATGCTGACTCCATTGGTATGTTGGCAACAGTAATGAACGCTCTCTGTTTTGCTGACCATCTTGAAGCAGTTGGAGTAAAGACTGCAGTATTCTCAGCAATGCCTATAGGCACTTTAACTAGACCTTACGATATAGATAAGGCTCAGAAATTTTTGAATAAAGGTATTGTTTGTATTTTCTCTGCTGGAACAGGGCACCCGTATTTTTCTACAGATACAGGTTCTGCTTTGCGCGCTATAGAAACAGGCTGCGATGTTCTGGTTAAAGCAACTAAAGTTGATGGCGTTTATGATGCTGACCCGGCTAAGGTTCCTACCGCAAAGAAATTTGATACTATCACCTACGAAGAAGTACTCGATAAAAAACTAGGTGTAATGGATTTGGTTGCCATTACTCTTTGTAGAGATAATTCTATGCCGTTGAAGGTATTGTCGCTTAATGAGCCGAATATCCTTGTAAAGGCTTGTAAAGGTGAAAAAGTCGGTACAGATGTTGTACCGGAATGAAGCTAGAAGCTTTAAGTGCTAAGCTTTAAGCCGGTCATTCTTACCGGTAAATTTTCTAGCTTATAGCTTATCGCTTTCAGCTCTATCCTACAGTAAAGTTATGTAGTTGAATTATTAAATAAAGTAAACATAGAAAGGGAATAAATAAATATGTCTATTGATACAATGATTAACGATTGTAAAGCAAAGATGCTTCAATCTATCGAAGCTTTGAAGAAAGATTTTTCTACAATGAGAACCTCAAGAGCTACTCCATCTCTTTTGGCTCGTATTACTGTAAATCAGTATGGTTCAGAAGTTCCTTTACAGCATGTTGCTTCTGTTTCTGCTCCAGACCCAAAACAGTTGGTTATTCAGCCTTGGGATAAGAGCATGCTTTCTGAAATTGAAAAGGCAATATTAAAATCTGACTTGGGCTTGAACCCACAGAATGATGGCAATTTGATTCGTTTGCCTATTCCACCTTTAACAGAAGAAAGAAGAAATGAACTTGTTAAGGGCGCTAAGAAGAAAGCTGAAGAATACAAGGTAACTCTTCGCAATATGAGAAGAGATGCTAACGATAATTTCAAAGCTATGCAGAAGAAGAGCGAAATCACTGAAGACGAATGCAAGAAAGCTCTTGATAAGATTCAGAAGCTTACCGATGAACAAATAAAAAGTATTGATACAGTATTTTCTGCTAAAGAAAATGAAATAAAAGGGAAATAATGAAATATAGAATCACAGAAGAATGTGTTTCTTGCGGGACTTGCGGTTCTGTTTGCAAGAACAGGGCAATTAGAATGGGTTTCCCATGCGTAATAACCAATAAATGCGTCGGCTGTGGAGCCTGTGCTGAAGCATGCCCGATAGAAGCTATTGTTCCCGTTAAAGATGAAGATGATAAGGAATTGAATTAATAAATGGCTGATCAGAGTAGAGACGAGTTGTTAAAAAAGCTGATGTCTGAAGTAGACCCTAATAATATTCCAGCTCATATAGCTATTATTATGGATGGGAATGGCAGATGGGCCAAGAAGAAAGGGCAGCCCAGAGTCGTCGGACACCATGAAGGTGCCAGAAGAGTCAAGAATATCGTTAGATTCTGTAACGATATTGGGGTTAAGCATTTGAGCCTATATGCTTTTTCTATTGAAAACTGGCTTAGACCAAGTCTGGAAGTTTCTACTCTGATGCGTCTTTTCTCGACATATATCATA
>JAFPZP010000070.1 GCA_017417215.1 Candidatus Rifleibacteriota bacterium
GGAACTAGCTTTGACAATAGGAGCTACTGCATCGAAGAATTCAAGCTGTTTGCTGCCAATTCTTTTTGCTATAGATTCAAGCAGAGCCGGCGAAGTCAGTGGCCCTGTAGCGATGATTACAACTCCGTCTTTAGGTATTTCTACACATTCTTCATTTTGGAAATCAACAAGACTATGGGTTTTTATGTATCTTGTAATTTCTCTTGAAAAAGCGTTTCGGTCAACTGCTAATGCGTTGCCTGCTGGAACTCTGTATTTATAGGCGGTATCTATAAAATAGCTGTTTAAAAAACGAAGTTCTTCTTTTAATAAGCCAGAAGCTCTGTCTGGCAGATTGCTGCCAACAGAGTTGCTGCATACCAATTCTGCAAACTGGTCGGTTGTATGCGCACCAGTTGTTGCTTTAGGACGCATTTCAATGAGTCTGACAGGTATAGACCTTCTTATTAATTGAACTGTAGCTTCTGTTCCTGCTAATCCAGCACCAATGATGGTTACCGGACAGTCTAGATTCTTATTAGCCATTTTTATCAACACCGTTATTTTCAGGAATACGTTTATATTTACAGCCTTTAGCTGAACATTTAACGTAATCTCCAAGTTTTTTGGTATTATACCATATTAATGGAGCGTTGCATTCTGGGCAAAGCTCACCAGTTGGTTTATTCCAGGTTGTAAGATTACATTTCGGATAATTACTACAACCATAGAATAATCGACCTTTTTTCGATTTCTTTTCAACTATTTTACCACCACATTGTGGACATTTTACACCAATATCCTTAACAATTGGGTGAGTATTTTTACATTCCGGGTAATTGCTACAGGCGACGAACTTGCCAAACTTACCGCTTCTAATCTGCATTTGAGCACCACATTTTTCGCATTTTTCGTCGATAAGTTCTATTTCGGGTTCTTCAACTGTAATATTTGCTAGCTTTTCTGCTATTTTAAGCGGAGGCTTTGGTATGCCTTCAGCAAATAAAAGTATGTCATCTGGAATATTAATAGTTGATTTGCATTCAGGATAAGCTGAACAGGCCAGGAATTTGCCAGTTCTGCCAATTCTGACCATCATTTTTTTGCCACATTCTGGGCATATAACATCTGATTCAATCTGTAATTTTTCTACTTTTTCTTCTGCTTTTTTCAAGTCTTCAGAAAAAGGAGTATAAAAATCATTTAAAACCTTGACCCAATCAGCATTGCCTTCTTCAATCAAGTCAAGATTGCTTTCCATGGTTGCTGTAAAACCAGTATTAATCAGATTGGGGAAAGATTTTTCCAGTATGTGGCTTACTGCAAAGGCTGCATCAGATGGAACGAAGTGACCGTCAAGCTTTTTAACGTATTTCCTTTGCTGAATTGTATCTACTATTGTGGCGTAGGTAGATGGTCTACCTATTCCTTCTTTTTCAAGAGTTTTAATAATAGAAGATTCAGAGTATCTGGGAGGAGCAGCGGTATAATGCTGTTCCGGCAAAGTTGATACCAGAGAAAGTGATTCGCCTTGTTTTATAGAGGGTAGTTTTTGTTTGCCGTCTTCAGTTGAATCTTCTTCTGAATCGGTATCTTCGTCTTTTGAATAGGTATAAAGTGAAGTGAAACCATCGAATTTCATTGTGGTTCCAGAGGCTTGGAATGTGTTCCCGTCTGCTTCAACTTCAACTGTTACAACGTCAAAAATAGCATCAGCCATTTGTGAGGCTGTATATCTCTTCCAAATTAAAGAGTAGAGTTTAAGTTGTTCTGGTTTCAGAAAACGAGCCATCATTTCTGGAGTTCTGAAAACAGAAGTTGGTCTGATAGCTTCGTGGGCGTCTTGAGCACCTTTTTTGAGCTTGTAGAATCTGTTCTGGCTGAGCCTGTATTCTTTTTCGTAGTGTTTTTCAATAAAAGAATTAAGCTCTCTTAAGCCTTCTGGTGAAATTCTTACTGAGTCAGTTCTCATGTAGGTTATAAGCCCGACTTGGCCTTCATCGCCTAATTCAACACCTTCATAAAGCTTTTGAGCTATAGACATGGTTCTTTTTGGAGCAAAACCAAATTTTTGAGCTGCTTCTGCTTGTAAAGTGCTTGTAATAAAGGGTGGGGGAGGAGATTGTCTCTTTTCACGTTTTGTTACTGTAGTTGCAGAAAGCTTTTGATTGCGTAAAGATTCAACAATTTTATCTGCTGCTGCTTTGTTTGGAACATCAGCCTTTTTACCAGCAATCTTTGTAAGTCTGACTTTGAATTTTTTCTGATTTTCAGTCTTTAAATCTGCGTCAATGGTCCAGTATTCTTCTGGAACAAAAGCCAGTATTTCTTTTTCTCTCTGGCAGATTAATGCTACTGCAACAGATTGAACTCTGCCGGCAGATAAGCCTAGACATATTTTTTGCCAGAGTAATGGAGAAAGCTTATAACCAACAAGTCTGTCTAGTATGCGTCTAGACTGTTGTGCATTGACTAAATCGCAGTCTATGCATCTCGGAGCTTCCAGAGATTTTAAAACATCTTCTTTTGTTATTGAGTTAAAAGTTATTCTGCATTTTGATAAAGGATCTATATTCAGAACATTAGCCAGATGCCAGCTAATCGCTTCCCCTTCGCGGTCAGGGTCGGGTGCGAGATAGACTTTATCAACTGTTTTAGCTATTCTTTGAAGATTCAAGATAACGTCTTTACGGTCTTCCACAACATGAAAATCTGGAACGAATCCATTATCTGTACTTACTCCAAATCGAGAAGGGGGCAGGTCAATTACATGCCCTTTGCTCGCTTCAACTATAAATTCTTTTCCTAGAAACTTAGAGAGGGTTTTTATTTTCCCTGGAGATTCTACTATAATTAAATTCTTAGACATTATCTTTTCCTTAGAGAGCAGATCTTTTTAATGAATTGTTGGGTAGAAGCTGCTGGAAAAGGATTCATCATCCTCTAAGTGAGCTTCGTTTACGGGCTTATTCATCAGCAGAATGATTTCAAGCCTTGTTTTATTAACACCACGGAGATCCATTTTTTGTAAATATAGAAGACTTTTTTCAAACTGTAAAGGTGTGATACTGCCTTCTTCAAGTGATTTCAGAAGATACTTCTGAGCATCGGGAGTTAGTCTTAGGGCTTCAAGAGCATGAAGCTGTCTGATTCCTGAAAGCTGACCGTCCTGGTTCTTTTCTCTTTCACTAACTCTAACAATAGGATCAACCTTTGATGTAATCATTGCAACAAGCCCCATTGCAGTATCAATATCATTAAGGGAGAACCCCTTAGCTAATAACTGACTAACCATTGGGTCGTTGCCGTTTTTGTCTTGTCCACTTGTTTCAATACGCTTGATTACGATATTCATGATTTCCATGATATTCGATAACGGACTCTTTATATTGTTCATAGCCTACCTTATTTTTATTTCTCTTCTAGTCTGGTATCTTCCACCAGATAATCTTACTATATAATTTCTCATTTCAAGCTGCAAAAGTAAAGAAAACAATTTATCATTATTCCAACCTTCGCTTAAAAGATTGTCGATATTGGCTTCATCAGCTAATCTCGCCAATAATTTTCTTTCTTCATCATTTAAATTAGTATCATCTAATTCTTCCTCTTTTTTCAAATTTTCAAAATTTTTAAGGTTTTTTTCAGGTAACAAATTTTGATAATAGTCAATAATTTCTTCAGGAGAAGTTACTAAATTTGCACCTTCTTTTATTAAATTCATTGTTCCCTGAGATGGACTTTTGCCGTTTCCTCCTGGAACAGCGAATATTTCACGGTTCTGTTCACCAGCTAATCTGGCTGTTATTAAAGAGCCACTTCTTGCACTTGCTTCAATAACAAGTGTAGCTATGCACATACCAGAAATAATTCTGTTTCTAATAGGGAAATACCAAGGCAAAGGGGCTACTCCAGGTGCATATTCAGAGATTACTGCACCGGTTTTTAGTAGTTTTTCTCGCATTTTTGAATTAGAACGGGGATAAACTATATCTACTCCGTTGGCTAATACTGCAATGGTTTTCCCTCCAGCTTCTATAGCTCCTCTATGTGCATAGGTGTCTATGCCTAAAGCTAGACCACTAACTATGGTAAAACCTGCTTTTGCAAGTTTAAAAGCAAAATCATGTGCTAGTTCATAGCCCATTTGTGAGGCATTTCGTGCCCCAACAATAGCTATGGCTGGAGAGCAGTCTCCTAATGAATCGCCTTTTGAATAGAGAAGTAAAGGCGAATCTGGTATTTCACGAAGAATAGAAGGGTATTCTTTATCTGTGAAAGTTATTAACTTGATTCCTTTTCTGTCTAATTCCTCTAAAGAACAGATAGGAACAGACTTGGGAGCTTCAAAAACAAATTTCTTTGCACGGCGTGCATCCCAGCCTTTTATAGTCATTAATTCGGCAGAAGTAGCTTTTAAGGCTAAAGTAGGATTTTCATACTTTTTTATTAAGCCAGCAATAAGGGTTGCGCCAACCCAGTTGCTCATAGAAGCCAGCCTGAGCCAGTTCAGCCTGTCATCAAGCATAGAACATAGACTCCTTAGGCATCTTTATTTGCTTAATAGTTTTCTTACACCACTGAACTTGTGTGTCATCTTTTGATTCTGCAGCTACAATACTTAATCTTGGAAGAGCTTCAATTCCTGCTGTAATCAAAGATTCATAAGCCATGTTCTTTATAGCCATCTGTTCATTTTTAAACATTTCAATGAACAAATCAGGATTATTTATGGCCATATCGCCAAGAATTCTGTGTATAGCCCTGGTTTCAGAACCTTCTTTCTGTTTGGCGGCAAAAATCATAAGTGCTAATGCATCTTCTTCGCCACCAAGATTTCCTATGGCTTTAATTGCTGCCAATCTGACTTTTATTTCTGAATCACCGAGAGCATGCTGTAAAATTGCTCTTGCTTTATTACAGGGGAAACCACTCAAGGATTCTGCAGCAACAGCTCTAACTGAAGTATCTGGGTCTTCCAGCAGCATTATGATATGGTCTAAACCTCTTTCATCATGCATTTCACCAAAGGCTAAAGCTGAATTCTTTCTTAATTCAGGATCATCGCTTTCTATACATTGAATAAGGTCTTTATAAACTTTTTCACCCATATTTTTAAAGGATTGAACTACATTACGATGAACTTCTGTATTTCTGTCAGAGAAACATCTAATTAAAGGAACGATAGAACGTTCATCTCCAGAGCGACCAAGAGAAATAGCTGAGTATATTCTGACCCATTCACTGTCATCTCTTAATGAAAGAATCAAAGAATCTATTAAAGCTGGTTCATTTTCGATTAAACCTGCGGCTTGAGCAGCAAATAATCTTAATTCAGCATCGCCTCTGCGCATAGCTTCAACAATTTTGTCTACATATTTGTGCCCAACTTCTTTTATTACATGAGTAACCCAGTATCTGATATCTTCGTTGTCGCTGGAAAGATATCGCATAACTTCTTCAATAGGAAGATTTTCTAGTTTACAGAGACTTTCAGCAGCAGCTTTTCTTACACTCCAAACTTCATCTGATAATGACAGAATCAAATCTTTTGCTATTGATGAATCAAAAGCAGTACCCAAAGCTTTTGCAGCAAAAAATCGTATTTCTTTGTTAGGATCTTTTAGAGCATTAACCAGGAAAGGAACTCCGGGTTCCCCTATAGATTCAAGAATTCTAGTAACCCAATATCTGACGTCATCATTTGAGCTTTTTAAAGCTTCGGCTATTTTATCTACGCCTCTTTCACCAATTTCGGTCAATGCATAGGCGCAACTTCTTCTGACGTTCCAGTCTTCGTCTGAAAGACCATCTACTAATACAGGAACTGCTCTTGGGTTTCCTATTTCACCTAAAGTAGAAGCAGAGAAAGCTTTTATTTCTGGATTCTTTAATTTAAAAAGTCTCATCAAAGGTTCTACTGTTCTTGTTCCAATCTTCACGAGAGACTTTCTAATCAGATATCTATGGTTTTCATCCATCTTGATTATTTCGTCAAATAATTTTTGCAGGCTATCATTACCAGCTTTTACAAGAGCTCTTAAGCAGCCATCTCTTATTTCTTCATTAGGACCGCGTAAATATTCAAACATCATGTCTATGGCGTTGTTACCTATTTCAGCCAAAGCCATAGTAGCACTTTTTCTTATGGTCCAATCTGGATCTGCAAGAGATTCTATCAAGACTTTAATAACTCTTTTATCGCCAGATTCACCAAGTGCAGCAGCTATAACGTATCTAATCTGCTTGTCACCTGAACGTAATGCTTCTAATAAAAATCTCTGAGCTTTTGGACCTAGCTTACCAAGAGTTTTTATAGTCCAGAATCTTATATCTTCGTCATTAGTTATTTTTAAAACCTGCTGTAATGGAGCAATAACAGGTTCACCGTATTTAACAAGAGCATCTGAAGCTGATTTTCTAACTCTCCATTTAGGGTCACCTAAGGCTCTTAGTAATGGGGTAACTCCTTGAGGAACTCTTGAGTTCCCTATTGCTGCACAAGCAAAATATCTAATTTCTGAATTTGGATTTTTGGTTGCTCTCAATATGGCTGGAAAGCCTTTTACGCCTAAATCGCCCAGTATTTGTATAGACCAATGCTGAACGTCTGAATTATATGAATTGAGAGCTGCTGATAATGCGGGTATTACTGGTTCCCCCAAACTTCGAATAATTTCTGCAGCACTTTTTCTAACAGGCCAATATTCATCAGACAGACAGGATATAAGAAATTGAAGGCAGTCTATGTCTTTGTAAGTGGCTATTTTAGTTAGTAAGTCCAGCTTTTTTTCTTTTGAAGAAGCAGAAAAAATATTGATATAGTGCTGACAGTTGTTATCCATTTTGTTTCCTTGTAAATCAAATTTTTAATGTGATTCTGAATTTGGGAGCTTTTCTGATAAAGTATCAGAGCCATTAAGGTTTTCTATAGCATTAATCTGCTCTGGTATTATATTAGCAGAATCTGAACCGGTTGAAGAATCATTGATGATTACTGAAGTAGATTCAGGGGTAATAGAATCTGAAGCTATTGGATTGCTAGATTCTATGTTGCTGGAATCTATTTGTTCTTCTTTGTTTTCTTGAGTTTCGTCTTTAACTGTGGTTTCAACATTAACCTTTTCCATTAATCTGATAATTACTGAAATAGAGGCAGGATATATGTTCTTAACTTTGACTCGTTCTGTAAAACCGTAGGGTATTTCAATAGGAAGATAATGATTCCCTGGGGTTAAACCTTTTACACGTATAATATTCTGTAATTCAGAAGATTTTATTGCGTTTATATCATCAATATAACCTTCTAATTCAAGAGAATAAGTAGATATGTCTGTTTCAATAACCTGGTCTTCATCATGAGTTATTTCAAGAGGAAGATTTGAAAGTGTTTTTGTTATTAAGACATCGGTATACTTTATAGACAGGGAAATATTGCTTGTTCCTATTAATTTAACGCCTTTCGGACAATTAACTTTAAGTGACAAAGTCGATGATTTTGATACTTTAGAAAGATCAACTGGCTCTATTTCTAATTCTTCTATACTGTCAATTATTTTGTGAGAACCACTTATTGTTACTTTTTCCGGGGTAATAATGCAGCTATCAAGCTTTCGACCTTCAGGAGGTCTATTTATTAGATTTGGTCTAAGGGTTGCCTGCTTTTCCGGGTAACCTTCTCTGACAGCCAAATCAAGCTTAATATTGTTGTTTTCAATTGTTATAAGCTTACCCTTAGGGTCATTTTCTATTACACCATTCTGATAAAGAATTAAAGCAGGTCGATACTCACTTATAGAACGTTTTACATCATTTAAATACAGGTCTATTCTACATGCTTTTATAGTATCTATTAATTCTTCAGGTGCGGTAACAGATAAAACATTGGGGAAAACTGAGGGTTCGCTTATCAAATAACCTTCAGGAACGTTTCCTATCATGTTTACATTTACATTTACTTTCTTTGTAACCATTTTTATTGCATTGATTACAAGCTGTGCTGGTTCTTTGGAAACGAGCTGTAAATTTGAATTTGAAGGGAAAATAACATTTACTGGCAGAGTCAGCTTCCCACCATGACAGTTTATAAGGTCTACACTGGCAAAGGTGTTTTCATCAACTTTGGTCTGAATAAAAACACCTCTAGGACCTTTAACGCGTATCTTTACTTCTGGTGCTTCCGGAATTACCTTGAAATTCTGGGAATCATCCTTATTTAAATAAGATATTTTAACTTTATATTCGCGAATAATAGGAGTCGTTGAAAAGATATTAACATACAACCAGGCCAGAATTCCTAATAATACGGCTACAGGTTTTAACCAGAAACGTTCTTTCATTTCTTGTAAAACCTCCATCTATTAGAATTTGGCTCATTGACTCTTTTGAGCGCTATAATGATTAGTCTTTTTACTTCGTCTATAGTTATGTCTCTAATCAAATCGCCGCCTTTAGCTCTTGAAATAGTGCCTGTTTCTTCACTGACAACCAAAATAAGAGCATCTGTAAGTTCTGATGTGCTTATTGCAGCACGATGGCGACTTCCCAGCTCTCTTGCTACTTCTTTATGGTTGGTTACTGTAGGCAAAAAACAGCCGGCAGCTTCAATTCTGTTGTTCTTGATTATTGCAGCACCATCATGAAGAGGTGAAAAGGGCCAGAATATTGAGCCCAAGAGTTCAGAGGAAATTGCTGCTCTAAGCGGAACTCCGTTATCAATGTATTCCTTTAAGCCTATTTGCTGTTCTATTATGACTAAGGCACCGACATGTTTTTCTGAACAAGAACTCAAAGCTTTTGAGATATCGGTAGCCATATCTTCAATAGTTTTGTCGTCTATTGTCTCTTCTGTAAGAAATTGTCCTTTTCCTATATCTTCAAATGCACGACGAAGCTCAGGCTGGAAAATGATAACGAGCGCTACAACCCCAGAAGGAAGTAATTTTTCTAGAACCCAGGTAACTGTATTCAAGTTAAGATTCTGGGAAACAACAAAAAGAACAACTATAATGCATATGCCTTTTAATAGGTTAAATGCTCTTGAACCTTCTATAAATCTAAGTCCAAGATATATTGCATAGCTAACTAAGATGATATCAAAAATATCTTTGTAGCCGATATCTCTTACAACAGCCATTAAAAAGCTTAGCAAAGAATTCAAGACATTTCTCCAAAACTACTTATAATCTTTTTTACTAGTTTATGAGTTTTTAAATCAGCGTTGCATAAAGGCGGTCTGGAATTTTCCTGTATGAGTCCCATTTCGCTTAATGCAGCCTTAGCTGGTAATGGGTTAGTTTCAGCAAACATAGCTTTATGTAAAGGCAACAGTTTATAGTGAATTTTTTTCGCTTTTTCCCAATCGCCTTTTAGACAGGCATCGTTAAAATGCTTCATCAAATCTGGTGCAACGTTTGCTGTTACAGATATTGTTCCTACTGCTCCACAAGCCATTATTGGAAGATTTAACGCATCTTCACCAGAAAAGACTGAAAAGTCTTCTGGAACAAGAGAAATAATCTGCTGGACTTGCTCAAGATTTCCAGAAGCTTCTTTTACTCCACAAATGTTTTTAACTGTTGCAAGTTCTGCTACTGTTTCTGGCTGTAGGTTGCAACCTGTTCTTCCAGGAACATTATAAAGAACAACTGGTAATTCTGTAACTTCAGCTATAGATTTGAAATGTGTAATAAGACCGCTTTGAGGCGGTTTATTATAATAGGGCGTTACAGAAAGAATAGCGTCTGCACCCATGGAAGCAGCTTCTGAAGCCATTATACATGCTTGTGTGGTGTCGTTGCTGCCAGCACCAAACATTAAACTAACTTGACCATTTAATCTTTTTCGAGCTAATTTCATAAGCTCTTTTTTTTCTTCTAATTCTAGAGTAGCACCTTCGCCAGTTGTTCCGCAAACAACTATACCGTCTGTTCCTACTGCTAGATGTAAATCTAAAAGATGATTCCAGGCGTCAAAATCTACCCTGAGGTTTTTGTTAAAGGGTGTAATTATTGCTACCCATGAACCCTTCAGAAAATCAATTCCCATCGAAATCTCCGATAATTTAGTCTAACTAAAATAATATAGCACCACACTATATAAATGTCATTATTTTTTTGATTTATAGTTAGGACAAATAATATTGACAATTCATTGCATCTTTCTATAATAACTCACATCAATTTTGTAGAATTTTATGTAGAGTTACAGATGAAAAATAAAATAACTTCTGAAGAACGTAGAAAACTTGTGGAAGAAAGACTTCCATATTTTTATAAGATGATGGAATCTTGTCGCCTTTGCCCTAGAAAATGTGGGGTTAATCGTTTGAAAGGCGAAAAAGGTTTTTGTAGAACCACAGATAAGATTAAAATAGCTTCTTGGGCACAGCATCACGGTGAAGAACCTCCAATAACTGGTCAGAATGGTTCTGGAGCTATTTTCCCTTCTTGTTGCACTTTGGCTTGCAAATTCTGTCAGAATTTTCCATTTAGCCAGCTAGACAACGGTGTTTTTATGACTCCTCAGGAATTGGCAAAAAAATATGATTATATTGCTAAAAAGGGTGTGCACAATATCAATTTTGTAACTCCTACACATGTTTTGCCAATGTTGCTAGATGCCTGGCTTAATGCCAAACCTGAAACCCAGAAACTTCCTTTGGTTTATAACTGCTCAGGGTATGAAACAGACGAAGTTCTAGATTTGCTAGACGGAATAATCGATATTTATCTTCCAGATATAAAATATTCAAACAATAAACCTGCTGGTCAGCTTTCTTCCTGCGGAAATTATGTTGAAGAAAACAGAAGAACATTGAAAAAGATGTTTGAGCAGGTTGGCTTGCTTCAGATTGATGAAAATACAGATTTGGCTACTAAGGGAATGATAATTCGTCATTTGATTCTTCCGAATGATCTGGCTGGAAGTAAAGACTCTTTGAAGTGGATTCGCTCTGAGTTAGGCGCAGATATAAATGTTAGCATTATGTGTCAGTATTTCCCTGCTTATAAGGTTCACGGTGACCCTGTGTTGGGCAGAGAAATAACTGCTGATGAATATATGCCAGTTTTAGAATTGGTTGAAGAATTGGGCTTTAACAATGTTCTTGCTCAAGACCCAACTGACCGTGGAGGAGCATGATTAGCCAAGCATAGCTTGGCTTAGAGCAAAGAGCTTAGAGCTTAGAGTTTAGAGTTTAGAGTTTAGAGTTATTTAGAAGGTGATTACATGAGTTACAAAGATTTAATAGTCTGGCAAAAATCTAAGAGATTAGCTGTTAATATTTATAAATTTACTGATTATTTACCATCTAAGGCAAAATACTCTTTAGCAGATCAAATGAATCGCGCCGCGATTTCAATTCCTTCTAATATAGCGGAAGGAAATGGGAGAAATTCAACTAAAGATTTTATCCATTTTTTATATGTTGCTAAGGGGTCTTTGTTTGAATTGGTAACACAGATAGAAATTTGTTTTGAGGTTTATCCAGAATTAGAAGAATTGATTAACCCCTTATTTCTTCAATGTGAAGAGATTAATAGAATGTTAGTTAAGTTAATTAGACAATTAAAACTTAAATTATAACCTTAGGTATATCACTTTGTACTTTTTACTCTTGGGTGTAAAATAAGTATCTTCTCTGTTGCTCTATGCTCCAAGAAGCGTAAGCTTCGTTGCTCTAATGCTCTTTGAATCTTATAAAACTTAAATTTATATAACAACAAATTAATATCGAATAAATTACTATATAACTAAAAAAAATAGTTGCGAGTTAAAGAAAGTATGTTTATAATATTTTTACTTTCCGATGTTGGAGGAATTTTGAATGTCAGGTCATAATAAGTGGGCCAAAGTAAAACACGTTAAAGCCAAAGTAGACGCAATCAGAGGTCGTGCGTTTACAAAAGTTATCAAAGAAATCACAATTGCAGCTAAGTTAGGCGGTGGCGATCCAGATTCAAATCCACGCTTAAGAACAGCTCTAGTAGCAGCCAAAGACTGCAATATGCCTAAAGACAATATCGACCGTGCTATCAAAAAAGGTACCGGTGAACTTGAAGGCGTAAACTACGAAGAAGTTATGTATGAAGGCTATGGTGCAAACGGCGTTGCTGTTATGGCCAAATGTCTTACTGATAACACTAACCGCACAGTTGCTGAAGTAAACAAGATTTTCAGCAAAGCAGGCGGAAATATGGGTGTTCCAGGCTGCGTTTCATATTTGTTTGAAACAAAGGGTTATTTCTTTGTTCCAAAAGAAGAAAATCCAAATCAGACTGAAGACAGTATGATGGAATTAGTTCTTGAAGTTGGCGCTGATGACTTCAAGGAACAAGAAGACGGTTTTGAAATTTACTGTGCTCCTGGTGATTTTTACACTGTTAGCCAGGCTTTAGAAGAAAAGGGTGTTAAAACTCAAGATTCTAAGATTATGTCAGTAGCTAAAACAACTGTAGCTGTTACTGGCGATGCAGTTTCAAAAGTTTTGAAACTTGTCGATGCTCTTGAAGATCACGATGATGTTCAAGACGTTTACCATAATGCTGAAATATCTGATGAAGATATGGAAAAAGCAATGGAAGCAGAATAAGCCATTGGGTTTAACTTGTTAATAAAAAAACGGTTCTTAATAAGAACCGTTTTTTTTGTTTCGAATATATAGGTGGTAAAAAATGATCGATTTTGTTAGTGGAACCTTATTCACCAAAGAACCACTTAGAGTGGTAATAAATAATCATGGAATTGGTATTGAGCTGATTGTTCCTTTATCTACCAGTAAAAACCTGCCAGAAAAAGGTAAAGAAACAACTCTTTTAACATACTTGCATTGGAGACAGGAAGACAGCCCACAATTATTCGGTTTTTTTACAGAAGACGAAAGAGATATCTTCAAGTTATTGGTAGGGGTTAATAAAGTAGGTCCCAAGATGGCTGTTAATATTATGTCTTCTGTTGAACCAGAAGCTTTTGCCACGATGATTTTGTCTGAAGATGTAGCTAAGTTAACTTCTCTTAAGGGAGTTGGTTCAAAATTGGCTTCCAGACTTGTTGTTGAGTTAAAAGAAAAGATAGCTAAACTTGGAATCGGAGCCGCTAATCCAGATGAACCTGAAGAAACAACTAGTATTATTCCATTTGAAACAGATGTGAGAGAAGCCTTAGAAAGCTTAGGTTATTCTTCAAAAGAAATTTCTCTTGGTATAAAGAAATCAGCACCTCTTGTTCCACAAGATGCTGCAATAGAAGATGTTATAAGTCTGTTACTGCAAAACTTGAAATAAATAATAAAAAAATACCCACGCAATAGCGTGGGTATTTTTTTATCTGATTATTCTAGCCAATCTTCTTTGTTAGAACGTATAACCTGTATTCTGTTTCTGCCAGGAGCAGAACCTTCTTCAAGAATGATAAGCCCACCAAAGATGCTATCACCTGATCCATTAGTATAGTAAATAATAGATTTTGGATTAATTACTTTACCAGCTCTTTTTTTGTTGTAATTTGCATCTTGAGCTGGTTGGGTTGTAAATTTAGCAAAACTAGTAATAAGAGTTGCTGTATTATTGTCTATAGAATATAAACCAATGGCATCATCGTTTCCACTGTCTGATTTTTCTGCCAATGAGAACACATATTTTGATTTAGTCATACAAACATCTATTGGATATGTTGCTGGTATTGTGTTCGCATTAGAAAAATCAGATTTTAATCTTATTATTCTATTCTTATTGGTATCAGTTACAAAGAGTTTTTGACTCGAACCTAGTTGAGGTAGATATCTTACCTTTGAATAATCACTGAATTCTAGTTCTGAATTATCTAAGAAGTAAAGAGGTGATGTATTCTCTGCATCATAGGAATAATCAATATTAGAGAAAGCTGCTATAGCACCCTTCGGATGTGTACTCCAATCTTTAAGTATCATTGCTCCTGCGGTTGGATCTGCATCTGAATAGGTCATAGAGAGAATACATTCAGGGAATTTATTGTCACCAGGATAGGGTTTCCCTTCAAAACTACTCATAGAAACACGTTTTGGTAAACCAAATGAATTATAAGCTTTGTTAGTACTGTTTTCATCTGGATTATCAATTTTTACTATTGTATAAGAAGCTAACCATGTTAATCCGATTTCTTCATCTGATGGAAGCCTATTATATCGAACAGAATCGGCATTTGGATCAATAGCAGCTAAGTTTGTCGTGTCTGTTGAATTGGTAAGCATCAAGAATTTAGATGCATCAGATTGGATAAAAGTAATTATCTTTGGAGTATAAGTACCTATTACTTTAGGATTACCTTCACCATCAGTACCATTTAAGTAAATTTCTGGTTTAACATGTCCTGGTACTAATCTAGGTAATGTCGGATTAACACCAGTTCTGAGCTGGTATCTTTCTGCGAAGTTATTTTCATTGTTTCCATACTGAACATAGAAAACACCTTCACCTGCATTATACAATGCTGTTGCTGTTTTGTTGTTATTAACCAATTCCCATGCCATGCTGTGCCATATGTAGAAATCTGCTGAATAAGTGGCAATACACATATGGTTATAAATGGCAACACCATCTTTTTTGTATTTATCGTATAAGTCGTCTCTGATTTCAACATTTATAGTATTTAAACCAATACCAAAACGTGCTTCTACTAATGAACCTGTTTTTGATGCGGTTGCACCTTCTGAGTTGTAGGCAGTATACTTCCAGATTATATTTTCTTCAGATACATTGCCATCTTCGTCAGTAGGATTAACTTTAAAATTCAATTGCATACTGGGATTTTCTGCAATCAGGTATACAGGAATACCTTCAAATTCTGCATATTGATTTTTGAAATATGTATAATCTTCTCCATTATCACTGCTGTCTGGAACTTCTATTGCTATTATTCTTGTATTTTCTGGAGGAACCTCTACAAATTTTGGTAGAGTATTTACAAGTATGTCTACAGTGGCTGTCGCTGCTTTACCATAAGCATCATAACCACAAACATAAACGCGCTTTGCACCTTTTGTTAGTGTTTTATTAGTAATCTGATTCCAAGTTACAGTAACATTCTTTTCGGTTGAGCCAGCCATATCGACTGGAGATTTGTCATCTGTAGATGGTGTTAGGTCATGAGATTCAAAAGTTTCTTTTGAAGATTCATTTTCTGTACAATCATCGTTTAATTCTACTAATGTCCACTTTAAACCAAGTTTTTCGTTTTTGTTGTCTTCCTTTATGGTAATAGTAAAGGTTGCATTACTGCCGGAATCAAATCTGATTGTTCCGTCTACCATGTTATTGAAGGCAATTTTCGGAGTACTATTTATGAATATATCAATAGATCTTGAAGCTACGATTCCATATTCATTGCTTTTGCCTTCAAGTCTGATTGTATGAGTACCGAATTTATCGTTGATTTCATAACCGTTTAAGGTGTAGCCATCAACATTGCCAGCCGGTATTTCGGTGAAATTACCTGGAGTATCATTAGTCCAAAAGCTATCAGACCATTTCCAGGTCATTGCATCTTCCCATAGATTTGAACCACTTCTGATTGAGAATTTCTGTTTTGCTTCAAAATCATATGGTTCACTAAGAGTTGATAATTCTTCAAAAGTATATGGTTTTTGGTTGATATCGTAACCGCCACTAGCAACAGTAAAAGGTTTTATTTCGTGTGAATCTACGATAGAAAATTCTATGTCTTCGTTAACAGTTTCTGTTCCCATACTGTCAGAAGCAATCAACTTAAATTTGAAACCAGTTCCTAAAGTTAAGAGAGTTGAAGCATTAACTTCAATATTTGAAGTTAATGTATTACCGCTATTATTTACAGGATTATTTCCACTTAGACTATAAGCTTCATAATCAGTAAAAGTAGATGAATTCTTAGGTTTGTATGAAACCATCCAGGTCAAAGAAAGACCATTGGCGTCATCTGTAACTTTTGCATTAAGTTTTACTACGTCAGTTTTGATAAAACCAGATTTCGTTGAAGTTGCTACTTCAAATACTGGTGGAGTATTAACGAAGAAAGAGTAAGTTGAAGTTGCAGAACTTTCACCCTTTGAGTCGGTTGTTGTAAAGGTTAATGTATTAAGACCATTAACAGTTAGTTCTGGACTGTAATTTTTACCACTATAAGGAGTAGAATTTAATAACCAGCTAGCGTTGTTGTCTAAGAATGTTTGATTTGTTTCAACATCTGAGCAGATTGCTACCAGATTAATGGTTTCTCCTGATTGGAATACATCATAAGTTTTTGAATTTGCTTTATAATCATGTTCAGATTTTGGTGACATTCTACCGGTATTTAAATCTACCTTAGCACCGTTACATTGAATTTCTGTAACTGGAATAGTATTTATTCTGAAATCTGCAACCTGTTCACCTGTAATATTGCTGTAATCTACTGCTGTAAGACGAACTGAATAATCACCTTTTACAGCATCAACAGTGGTGGTATAAGTAGCCATTTCTGCTTTGTCTTGCAGTTGAGTAATATTCCCATTTGGGTTTGTAACAAACCAGCAATAATTTTTAGGTTCAATTAGTATATTTTGATTTGAATCTGTTGCCAAACCAATTAGAGAAATCTGATCGCCAGCTTTGAATAATGGTATATTTCCATTATAGTAATCGCTTGTTCCGCCAATTGCTAATTTGACTTCAGGAGCTTTGTGGTTAGGATCTGGTGTAATAGTAATAGTGAAAGTTGCTATAGCAAAACTCTTAAATGGGTCAATTACCTTACAGGTAATTTCTGTTTCTGTATTACTATTTAAATATGGAGCTCTCCATGTCATAGAAGCATTATGCTTGTCATCTGAAGATTTTACTATTTGGCCTTTTTTGGCTGTCCATGTAAAGTTCAGTTCTCCATTTTCTGGGTCACTTGCTTTAACTATGAAAGTTATATCGCTGCCGCTTTGAACTTCATTAGAGGCTGGAGAAGTAGATTTTGAAACAATAGTTGGGGGTTCATTGGGTCTGGTTTCGCCAACAGAAACTGTTTTTGTGGCTGTATCTTTATTCCCTTTGGGGTCTTTGACTTCAAATAACAGGTTAAAGCTGCTTGTTGAATCTAAATCTGGTGTTGTCCATACCCAGGAATTAATGCTATCTCCTCTGCGTAAAGTACTTCCTGTTGAAGGATCAACTCTCAAAGAATAATTTAAAGTTTCATTATCTGTATCTGTAGCTATACAGGTTACAGTATAGTCTCTACCTCCATAAAGTTGTCCATCTGGATAAATACTGGTACTGAGAATTTGGGGTTTATTATTTGGAACATAGCGGCCAGTACCTATTGTAATTTGTAATTTTGCTGTTGAACTTAAACCAGTGACTTTTTCTTTTACTGTCATTGAGATTGTAGCTACACAGTCTTCACTGGGTGCATTCCAATAATATTTTCTTATGTATTTACCATCTCTTATGGTTTCATCATAATTAGGATCTATTGAGTCTTTGGTTACAGAACCTAAAGTGCATTGTATATCAGGAATAAATTCCAATTGTTGATTGTTTTTAGCATCAGCTGTAGCTGAAATAATTACTAGTGAATTTACTATGTAACTTGATTCGCTAGAACTTAAGTCTACTGTTGGTGCTTCATTGATAGCTGTTGTTGGAACAGCTGTCATTTCCTGATAAGCTGGATTTTCTGTAAAAGTAACTGTATTTGTGGTTTCTTTATAATTTACGGCATTTACTATTAAATCTGCTGTTGTTCCTTCAGGCATTTTGGGGGTTGTAAACTGGCCTGTGACAGGATCAACATCAATTTTTTGTCCCCAAAGATAAAGATTTGGAGTTGGGGAAATAGGCTGACCATTTGGATTAAGCAGTTTTCCTGTTATAGAAACTGTTCCTTTTGCTGCATTTAGAGCTTCATTTAGTTGTTGAACAGGAAGGCTATCTGTCAGAACTACTGGTTTTGTAGAACGAACTATATACATTGGGTCATTCCCAAGACCGGCAGGAACGTGTTTGAATACTATATAGTGTTTGCCAGGTTTTAGATTTTTTAATACATAAGTGCTCTGTTCTCTATCTATATCAGCATAATTATATGGGTCTGATTCTGAGTATATATATATATTATCATTCGGACCATAGGTGTAGTTTTGTGCTGCTCTTGCTGATGAGTTGCCTTGAGTAGTGAAAAACTCAGAGTTATATCTACCTGTAATTTGATATTCTATTGCAGGTATAGCGTCAGATGTTGCTGAGCCACAGCCATAAAAGACTGCTGCCCCAATTAATGCTAGTATAAGCAGATAAATGCTGTAATTGCGGTTCTTTTCCGCCATAGTTTGCCCCCAAAAATACAATAAAAATATATTTGTGCACCATTATCGCTTTATTTGTATTGTATTGTCAATAGTTCAGAAAAATTTTTTATAAATTTTTTTTCATCTTTTTTTTATTTTTAAGTCCAAATTAGATTGTGCAAATTGCCTACACATTTGTCATAAAAAGTATAGCGTATGGGCTTTAGCCCTGAAAGCTATACGTTTATGACAATGTGTAGGCTATACAAACAAATAAATACTGATTTTTCGTCAAATTTCTTGTTTTCGGACAAGTCCTGGAACGCACTACTTTAAATAAAAAAGAGATTAGAGAGTATTTTCTCTAATCTCTTTGTCTTTAACCTAAGACTTGATTCTAGATTCTAGATTTTAGATTCTAGATATAAGATTTTAGATTTTAGATTCTTAAATCTTATATCTTATA
>JAFPZP010000071.1 GCA_017417215.1 Candidatus Rifleibacteriota bacterium
GTAGCATTCGGAGTAGTAACTCCAAAAGAAGCTTATAACCTAGTAAATTGGGATACTATCTGTTTATTGCTAGGCATGATGATAGTTGCAGAGCATTTACGTTCAGCAGGGCTTTTTGAAAAAATAACCTCAAAGCTGGAAAGTTTCGATAAGCCATTTGTTTTATTAGTTGTGGTCGCTTTCTCTGCTGCATTACTTTCCTCAATACTGGTAAACGACCCAGTCTGTGTTGTTTTCACTCCATTAGTTTTACTTCTTTGCCACAAAAAACGCTTGAACCCCTTGCCCTATCTAATAGTCCTGGCAACAAGCAGTAACATCGGCTCTAGTCTCACTTTAACAGGCAATCCTCAAAATATGATAATTGGGAATATTTCTAAGCTTGAGTTTCTGCACTTTCTAAAGCTTATGCTTCTTCCATTTTTGGCAGCAATGGCAATCAATTTAGGTCTCGCATGGCTTTTCTACAGAAATAAACTAAAACTGGAAGCTGCACCTATAGAAATCAAAAATGCAGATGCTTTGTATAATTACGAAGATGACCATCCTTTAAAAACAAGACGTTTAAGAATAGGCATATTAGGCTTAGTAGTTACCTGTCTAGGTTTTATTACAGGCTGTTCAATGGCTTTTTCTGCCTTAGCTGGAGCTGTTATAGTTATTACATTCCACAGGAAAGACCCCGGCGAAATATTAGCTAAGTTAGACTGGTCTCTGCTAATGTTCTTCTCTGCCTTATTCGTAGTAATAGGTGGTTTGCAAACAAGCGGTCTAGCAGCAGCTATAGCAAACTGGTCACTAAAACTTATTTCAGGGGAACTCACAAAACAAATCTGGGTATTCTCTGGCGTAACCTTGGTAGGCTCTAACCTGCTTTCAAACGTTCCATTCGTCTTGCTAGCCTCTCATTCTGTTCCATCATTAAACAACCCAGAATTATTCTGGTGTTTGTTAGCTTATGTAAGTACTATTGCAGGTAACCTCACAATTTTCGGTTCTGTAGCAAACATGATTGTTGCAGAAACTGCCGGAGACAGATGTAAAATCTCATTTTGGGAATTTGCCAGATTTGGAATACCTTCTACGCTAATTTGTATAGCTGTTGGAGTTCTGATTTTATCAGCTATTTTATAAGTAGTTTTTGTTTAGGCAAATAGGTTATAATAGAAATATGTCTAACACTAATGCCATAGAACAAAAATATAATATGATGACTCAAGGCTCCGTTGAGCGTCTGGTTTGTTCTTTATCTGTTCCAACAATAATGATTATGCTGATATCAGCCTTATACAATATGGCTGATACTTTTTTTGTTGGCCAAATAAAAGAAAATGGCACCAGTGCCACAGCGGCTATAGGCATTTCTTTTTCTATAATGGCTGTAATTCAATCTGTAGGTTTCTTCTTCGGGCAGGGCTCCGGCAATTATATCTCGCGCCAGCTTGGAGCGAAAAATTACGACGAAGCCTCTTTTATGGCAGCTACAGGTCTTGTTACATCTTTCATCTCTGGTCTTATTCTAGGCATAATCTGCCTTTGGAACATAGAATCTATTGTAGTTTTCCTGGGGGCAACCCCAACTATTGTTCCTCATGCATGCAAATATCTCAAATATATTTTTATTGCAATGCCTTTTATGACTGGTTCCTTAACTCTTAATAACCAGCTAAGATTCCAGGGCAGTGCTGTTCATGGAATGATAGGCATAATGAGCGGAGCCATTCTTAATGTCATACTAGACCCTATTTTTATTTTCGTATTGAAATACGGTGTTGCTGGAGCAGGTCTGGCAACTTTGATAAGCCAGTGTTTCGGTTTCTTTTCTCTATATTTTGCTACTGCTGCCAGTGGGAATGTCAGAATATTTTTAAGAGACTTTTCGCCAAAATTATATAGATATATTGAAATATTCAAAGGTGGTTTTCCATCTCTATGCCGCCAGGGAATGGGTGGAATCGCGATGCTTTGCCTAAACAAAGAAGTAGGTCAATATGGTGATGCTGCTCTTGCAGGAATGGCAATTGCAACTCGCTCAGCCATGATTTCATTTTCCGTTTTAATAGGATTCGGGCAAGGATTCCAGCCTGTATGCGGGTTTAACTATGGTGCAAAGCTCTATGATAGAGTAAAAAAAGCTTTCTGGTTCCTAGTAAAAATAGGAACAGCAATAATGACATTTAACTGCATAATAGCTTTTATATGGGCTCCCCAAATAGTAGCATTCTTTAGAGCAGACGACCCCGAAGTAATCAGGCTTGGCTCATTAGCTCTAAGAGCTCAATGCATGGCTTTTCCAATAGTAAGTTGGTTTACTTCCTGCAGTATGATGTGTCAGATTACAAGGCAAACACTGAAAGCAACCATACTTGCTGCAGCAAGACAGTGTGTCTTTTTCCTACCAGTTTTATTTATATTATCCAGATTTTATGGACTAGATGGAATAATATACACCCAACCTACTGCAGATTTATTAAGCTTCTTAATAGCCATACCTATAGGAGCTTCTGTTTTAAAGGGTTTGTCCAATAAATCTGAAAATTCAAAAATAATAAAAAATTGATATTCAGCTTTTATAAAGATAAATTACCTTTTATATCTATACTCATATTTGTATTTGGGAACAGATCTTTTTTTTGAATCATACTTTCGTAATAATTCTCCAGCCCCAAACATAATAGCCAATATAAGTATTATAGATATAATAACTTTTGCAATTTTTTCTAACCAGGAACAATATCCAATTTTACTTGGAATAAAAGAATAACAACCATTTCCAGCACTATACACACGAAGCTCGTGATTAAGTGGACAAACAATCAATGGGATATTCCAATGATCAGCCAAAAGAGATGCAAACGTAATGCTATCATTATAGTCTTCTCTAAAATGACCTATTTCTGGGCTAAAAACATAACCATTATTTATTAAAATGTTAACTCGAAAGGAATCAAAAAGATTTGTCTCAGGATTAAGAGTTACCCTTCTGCCATTTATAGTTCCAGTTTTTCCACCTGGGTTTGTCATTTCCCCAGCAACGGTATTGCCAATATGAACTATTTCTTCTTTTCTATAAACAGAATACTTATACCTCATACCAAAAAATAAAAATTCTTTATAAACGAGTCCATTAGAAAAATCAATACAGTAATATAATCCAATTAACTTATCAAGAAAAATTAATTCAAACACCATAAAAATACCCATAATAAAACTAAGGGGGTCATTTTTACCATAATGGTTAATTTTAAGAACGCATTGATATAACCAAATTATTACAAGCGTATTTAATGCTAAAAGAGCTATAACGACAAAAAAACCAAATAAAAAATTATCATTCTTGACATAAATTTTTCCATCTTCAAATTTCAAAGCTTCATTTTTAATCTTTTTAAATTGAGAGGGAACATCTTTTTCCATAATTTACCCTTTGGTTATTTTTAGTAATTTACTAATTTTATTTTAAGATAAAACAATTCAAAACATCAATAAATATATTTTATTACAAACAAAAAGCAGCTTTATGATTAATTCAAAAGCTGCTTTCTATAATTTAATAAGCTGTATTGACTGTGCTTAGAATCTGGTCAAGATTTCTGTCCAGAATACATTGTAATCTCGTTTATTATTACCACTACCATACTTGAAATCAGTATAACCTGCTCTAAATCTTGTATTTTCAGCTATACGATATCTGTATTCAACATTTAAAACATCTGCTTTATCCGGCTCACCTTGAAGAGCAGTAAAGAATGTGCTTGGTTTGCTGTCATCTTTTGCCTGAACCATATCATAAGCAACTCTCAAGTAATGCTTATTCTTGTTTCTAGGAATATATTCCAACTGGACCTTAGTATCTTGAATATTACCCGCTGGATTTATAGCAACCCCCGCATATCTTCTATCACGCATGATATCTTCCAATGGGTTTTCAAAACTGTCTATATAACGTTCATCATATGAAATTGATCCAGGAAGGTTGATGTCATCATCAACAGATGTATAAGCAATTTTCCCTGTCCATTCTTCTTTACTATCCCAGTTTATAGCACCATGAAGAACAAAACCATCATCGTCTTTAGTTCTTCTGTTATTGGCGTCAGCCTTAATATCGGTAGCTTTTACATAGAGCCCGCCCAAATCATAAGACCAGTAGCCATTATTGCCTAAATCTCCTTTTGCCCCAATTTCTGCAACGTATTGCTTCACATTTTTATCGAAAAGAGGTGCATTCAGAGTAGGATCTGCTGCATTCATAGCATTTACGTTTTCATTTAATGGACCTTTATCGAAAGTACTATAATACAATCCCAAATACAAATCATGACCACGATACTTAGTATCAGCATTAATATTAAATAGCGGATGATTATCATTATCGCCTTGTCTATTCCAAATAAAATTTACGGCTAAATCTACATCACCACAACGCTTAATATAGCTGACAGCATCATTGAAGCCATTTAACTGTAAGCCGTGACCATGAGTCATGAATCTGCGACCGAAAATAAAATCACCATGGAACCTGAACATATCTTTGATTTCCAAGTAAGCTACATCGACATCAGCAGTGGTATGATTAGATCCATTCCAAGCCGCACCGCGAGCACCAGCAGCACCTACATCATTATTGTTATCATCTATCATACGCCAGCGGGCAACAGCCTTAACGTTTTCATCAATCTGAGCATCCATCTGTAAACGCAACTGAGAACCAGTTCTATGGAAGGAAGCAACATCTTTCATTTCTGCGCCATAATTGCGAATAAGGAAATCGCCAGAAAGTTTAACTTTTTGAATTCTGCCATTTTTGAAGTTAGATTTTATATAATCAACATCAGATTTTATACCAGAAACATCATGCTTTAATATTTCCATATCATCTTCAAGATTTGTTACTTTTACGCCAAGAAGAGAAAGTTCATCAGCAAATTCGACTGTTAGTTTTTCAAGAGTATTTAAATCGCCACCAGCGACTGAAGTTCTATGTTCTCCAACATCAGCCAAAGCCTGAGCAATCATCATAGCCATCTGATAACGAGTTACACTTGAATTGCCCTTATATGTATTATCAGGAAAACCTTGTATAATACCTTTTTCGGCCATTGAGTTAACTGCATCATAAGCCCAATGAGAGGCAGGAACATCGGTAAAAGGATCAGCAAAAGATATTGCTGAAGCTGCAAGAATCATTGCTGAAGAAGCGATGATTGATTTCATTTTCATATAAAAAATCTCCAAAAATAGAGTAAATTTCAATAGGGTGTAGGTATGTTATATCAAATCTTTGATTTTGTCAAAACTTAACGTCATTTGGTGTTAGATAGCGGAGGATGGTTTTCTTTTGAATCAAACAAATCATCCAGAGTTATTTTTATAATTGAATTATTTCTTATAGTTTTAAAACCAGACTTAGAAAGAAATCCATATTTTATAGCACTTAGACCAGAATTGTTAACTTGCTCTATTTCTTTTTTGATAACTTTCGATGAAATAGGCTCATTAGTAAACTTAGCCTCATAAAAAACATAGCCTTTCTGACTCCAAGTTACTATATCAAACTCACCATTTGTTTTCTCTACAGGATTATCGTAGTAATACTTCCCTATTTTTTCAAAAGGTTCTTCTAGTTTACCTTTTAAATTCTGTCTAATTAAGTATTCTCGGCAAACTTTCTCAAATATTTTTGGAACATATTTCTTTTCAAAATCATCGTTAATATATTTTTCATAAAAATGATTTTCAGACATAATATTTAGCTGAGAAAGATGATTGAAGATATATTTATAATAGAATAAGGAAAGGTTATCGTTTATGTAATATCCAGCTTTTTTCTTGTTTTGTTCGTCATTTATAGGAGCTTCTTTTTTTACTATTTCCATTTTGATAAGTTTTTCGAGAATGTCAGCTAAAGTTGGCGAACTTGAGACATGAGACTGAGAAAGAATATCTGAGAATTTAGTAAAACCTTTGGCGAGCACTTCAAATACTTCGTTAGCATTTATTAATTTAGAAATTTCAGATTTTAGATTCATGGAAATAGCCATTTCAAGCCTTGAGCCTTTAGAAGCTATTAATTCTATAATGTTTTCTTTAACGCTTTTATTAGGATTAATTAATCTATTATAGTATGGGACTCCACCAAACACTGAATATAAACGTATTTTATCTTCATTCGAAAATGTTTTATAAAATAAAGATGATTCGTAATAATCCATTTGTTTTATATTTAAAACCAAATCAACTCTGCCAAATAACGGGTTCTGATTCGAAAGTAATGATTTCATGCTGTCTATGAACGACCCACATATTATTATTTTCAATCCAGATTCTTCGGAATATTTATCTATTAATGTTTGAAGTATGCTATCTAAGCCTTTTATCGTGTCTTGTAAATAAGAATACTCATCAAAAACCAGTATTATTTTTTTATCTTTAGAATATTTGAATAAGAAATCAACAAGCTCTTCCAAAGAATTAAAAGCTAGCTTTGGAAAGCCTAATTGGTATGATAATATTTCGGAAAGGCTTTCGACATTATTTTTTTCCGATGTCTGCTTACATTCATAATACAACCCATTATTCCCAAATTCTTTTATTGCTTGCTTAATCAGTTCACTTTTACCTATTCTGCGACGACCATAAATTAGGGCACAATGAGACAATTCATCTTTAAAAAATGTTTTAAGTTTCGCTAATTCAGTTTTTCTACCTATAAAATTCAAATCTGTTTCCCTAAATATATTATTAAAGCTTATTAAAGCTTAACATAATATTCATAAAATTGTCAATTTTTACTCGGACAAAACCGAGTCGGAAATTTCCGAGTAAAAATTCACAGCAAAGTGTTCCACAGCAAATTTTATCACTTATAACTATTAGAACTCTTTGAACATTAAACTAATCGAACCATTTCAACCCTTCTAACCCTTCTCACTGACAAACTGAAGTAAAAGCCAAGTATTGCTTAGAAAAGACAAATAATGTAAAATAGAAATGAATAATCGCGAGGGAAAAATGGAAAAAGAACAATACATAACTTCATCTCTATACACATTTGAGAATATGCGTGAAGGGAATTACCTTTACGTAGACAAGACTGCGTATCTTTGGAAATTGATAAACAAACCTCAATCTATGTTCTTCTTTTCCCGCCCCCGCAGATTTGGAAAGTCTCTTACCTTATCAACATTGAAAGCCATTTTCCAAGGTAAAAAAGAGCTGTTTAAAGGTTTATATATAGAAAAACAGGCTTATGATTGGAAACCTTACCCAGTTATACATATTGATATGGGAAGTGTTTATGCAGAAACCGCCCATAGACTTGAAGAGAATTTATTAAGTTTAGTAAAAGATAATGCTAGAAAAAATAATATTATTTTAGAAAAAAAGTATCCTAATGAAGCTTTTAAAGAGTTAGTAACAAATTTGTATCAACGTGACGGCAAAGTTGTAATTCTTATAGACGAATACGACAAGCCTATTCTCAATAATATTGAGAATAAAAATCTAGCTGAACTGCAGAAAGTCATGAAAGGCTTCTATTCTGTATTGAAGACCTGCGAGCCTTATGAACGCTTTGTTTTTATAACTGGAGTAGGAAAGTTTTTGAAAGTCAGCATTTTCTCTGATTTGAATAATCTTACTGACATTAGTATGAACGATGATTTCGCAACTCTATGCGGTTATACAGAAAAAGAACTGATAGATAATTTCCAGACCAAACTAGAGGATTTAGCTAATAAAAACAATGAAGAATATAAATCATTTCTACAGAGTCTTAAAGACTGGTATGACGGCTATAGATTCAGTAAAAGAGGCGAAAATGTCTACAATCCTGTTTCGCTTGCAAAGTTTATAGAAAATCATGGAGATTTCAACAACTACTGGTTTGAGACAGGTAGTCCAAGTATTCTTGTCAAGCTCATAAAGGAAAAATCGGTAAATATTGAAGAAGTAATTAATTCCTCATATACTGAAAATATTTTCACTGCCTTTATGCCGACAAGTATTTCGTTTATAGCTCTTATGTATCAGACAGGTTATCTGACAATAAAAAGTTGGCAGACCCAAGATCGTGTAACCACTTATAAATTGGGTTTTCCGAATTTTGAAGTCGAAGAATCTTTTTACCAGAACTTGGTTTACACCGCAAGCGACAATTTGGATTTAAGTGCCGGTTTGCCTTATAAGCTTAAAGAGTCTATGAGGAACAACGATATTGACAGGATGATGAAAGCCATAGACTGTTACCTAGCTGAAATTCCTTATGAAATACATATAAAGAACGAAAAATACTACCAGACCATTTTCTATTCACTTTTCAAAATAATTGGTTATTCAATTCATGCTGAAGCCCAGACCAGCGATGGCAGAATCGATGCTTATATAGAAAACGGCAATAATATCTATATTTTTGAATTTAAACTAGATAAATCTGCTGATGAAGCCTTAGAACAGATTATGAATAAAAAATATTACTTAAAATTTCAGAATTCAGGGAAAAAGATAACCCTAATCGGTGCCAACTTCGATTTTGAAACCCGTAGACTTAAGGATTACAAGAAAAAAGAGCTGTAGCTCTTTTTTCTCGTATTTATAGTAGTTGGTAGTTATTGTTGTTAGAAGGTTAGCAAAATAACGCTTTTTTCAGATATTCTTCAGCTCGAATGACTCTAACAATATTATGAATAATTCTTGAAAAGTAGAGAAAAAAACTATATATTGCTATCTCATAAGAAAGAATATCAGTTTTATAAGTTTTTAAGCTAGCGTTAGACAGTGAGTTACAGCAACATTTCATATATAGCATAAGAAAAGGAAGAATTTGAAGATGAGTAAAGGTGTTAAATGGGATTTGACTTCAGTTTTTAAGAAGTTTAACGGTCCCGACATGATTAAATTCAAAAAAGACATGAAAAATGGTTTTGCTTCATTTCAGAAAGAAGCTTCTACTACCCCGGCTTTGAATGCCAAAAATCAAGCTAAATGGGAAAAATTATTTTTAGAAGCCCAGAATCTTTTTGCTGGAATGAGCCATTACAGACTCTATATTGAATGTCTTTGTTCTGCTGAAGCCACAAATGGCGAATACACAAAAGAAGAAGCTACTTTAAATCTTTATCAGGCAGAAGTAGCAAAAAATGAAATGTATTTAAAAATGGCTTTTAAAGATGCAAAAGCAGAAGATTTCAATGCATTTATTTCCAGACCAAAACTTAAAGCCAACAAATTCTTTTTAACAGAACTTAGGGAAACAGGCAAACGCACTATGGCAAGCGATTTGGAAGCTCTTGCTTCTGATTTGAGCGTTGATGGTTTCCATTCCTGGGGCAGACTCTACAACACAATTTCGGGCAAATTGAATTTCGACATGCATTATCCTGACGGCAAGGTTGTAAACACTCCAATAGCCCAATGCCGCTCATTAATGGGAAATGCTGATAGAAAAATCAGAAAAGCCGCTTTTGATTGCGGCAATAAAGCCTGGGATTCAGTTGCCGATTCCTGCGCAGCCTGTATCAATGGTTTGGCTGGGAATCGCTTGATTCTTGCGAATAAACGCGGATACAAGAATTTCTTAGACGTTGCTCTAGAACAGGCAAGAATTTCTCGTAAGACTTTAAATGCAATATTTGAAGCTTTAGATGAATGCAGACCTTTCATCTTAAAGATTGCCAAAGCTAAGGCAAAAGCTGTCGGTTTGAACAAACTGGCTTTCTACGATTGGGAAGCTCCTATCGACTTACCAAACGCTGACAATTTCACTTGGGAAGAAGGCGTTAAAGTTCTCGACAACGCATTCGGCATCGCTTACCCCAGACTGCAAGAATTTTTAAGATTTGAACTCAAGAACAAATGGGTAGATTCAGAACCCAAAGCAGGCAAAAGACCTGGTGCCTGGTGCGAAACCTCTTTCAGAATTGGCGAATCAAGAGTATTCATGAGCTTTACAGGAAGCCTTAACGACATCTCTACTCTTGCTCATGAAACCGGTCATGCTTTCCACAGCGAAATGATGAAAGATATGGTTCCCTACAGCCAGAAATACCCGATGACATTAGCTGAAACTGCTTCAACATTTGCAGAAAAGATTCTTGCAGATGGCATTTTAAAAGACCCGAAAGCCTCTGATGTTCTCAAATTAAGCGTATTGACCAATTCCATCAACGATGTAATTTCTTATATGCTTGATATTCCTATTCGCTTCAAGTTCGAAAAGGCTTTCCACGAAGAAAGACAGAATGGCGAAGTCAGCGTCGCAAGACTAAAAGAAATTATGTCTCAGACTATGAGAGACACATTCGGCGAAATGATGGAAAAAGGCGGAGAAAACCCATACTACTGGGCTTCTAAGCTTCATTTCTATGCAACAGATGTTACTTTCTACAACTTCCCCTACACTTTCGGCTACTTGCTTAGCTGCGGCTTAATGAGCATGTTCAGAGAAGAAGGCGCCAAGTTCCTGCCCAAATACGAAGCTTTCTTGAAGTTTACAGGCGATGAAATGGCTCACAAAGTTGCCAAGAAGACTTTGAAAGTTGACCTTGAAAACAAAGATTTCTGGGTAAAAGCCATTATGGGCCACGAAAGCGATTTGAACCAATTCGAAAAGCTTATCAAAAAGGTCATGGGCAAAAAGAAATAACAGAGAATATAATTTTCTTAGTTGTTGGTTGTTATTGTAGTTATTGTTAAAACTCGATACTTTGTAATTAACCCTAACAATAAAAACAAAAGAAGCGTTAGCTTCTAACTACCAACAACTATAACAACTAGACTATTTCTGTTTTCCCCACTTATCATAAAAAGCTATTTCAGCTTGATCCAGCTTAGGTGCTGGATTTCTTTTTTCTAAGGGGTAACCCATTGTAAACATTGCTATTGGCTGAATTCCTCTAGGAATACCTAAAACGCGTCTTATGCCTTTTCCGTTAATCCAGCCTATCCAGCAGGTTCCGATTCCTTGAGCAGCAGCGGCTAATACAAAGTGTTCGCCAGCAATTCCACTGTCTACCAGATAATATGGAATTTTACTGAAAATTGGTGTGAACCAATGAACTATAGCATCAGATTTTGCACAGAGAACAGCTATAACTGGCGCATCCTGTATCCATTTCATGGGTAAACCGGGTAAAAGGCCATGTTCATATAAACCTTTGCGAATCTGAGGGTCTTTTACGATAACAAAACGCCAAGGCTGCTTATTACAAGCCGATGGAGCGTTATTTGCAGCAATAATACAATTATTAATTGCTTCGTCAGAAATTTCTTTAGAAGCATCATAAGAACGGCAACTATTGCGCCATTTAATTATTTCCAACAATTCATTTATTTTCATCTTTTTTCCCTTTTAAACATAAGCTACATATTATAATATATTATAAAAACTAAACAGTTGCAAAACACCTATCAGCAGAATAAAAATAAAATGAACAACGAATTAAAAACCGATTATAAAAACTCCTTAGATTTTTGGAATTCAGCTTATAAAAAAGAATCTCAAGATAATTCCTTTGAAAACAACCAGAATTGGAAAGAGCTTGCTCCGTCTGAAAAGTTTATAAAAGCCCTTTCGATTTTTTCAAATTGCGAAAAAGTGCTTGATTATGGCTGTGGAAATGGCTGGGGCAGTATTATTATGGCAAATTTAGGTTGCAAGCATATTACAGCAGTAGATTTGGTAAAAAATGCAATAAATTCTACTCTTTCCAATATTAAATTTTATAATTCGGAAAAATCGATAGAAGCTTCTTTAATAAATGCTGAATGGCTACAGAAAGAAGAAACAAATAAATATGACGGTTTTTTCTGCTCTAATGTCATTGACGTTGTGCCAGAAGAAATTGCCAATAATATCTTAAAAGAGGCAGCAAGAGTAGTTAAACCAAATTCTAATTTAATAATTAGTTTGAATTTTTATTTAGATACAAATAAACCTAGTAGCAGACCCTATGAATTAAAAAATAATAATTATATTTATCGCGAAGGTATTCTGAGAATGGTTACTAGAACTGACCAAGAATGGAATTCTATTTTTTCTGAATATTTTAATGTAGAAAAATTAGTTCATTTTTCTTGGCCAGGTGAACCAATAGAAACAAGAAGACTCTTTTATTTAAAAAACAGAAAATAAACTTTTTTATATAGTATCTAAAAAGGCTTTTAGTGCTAAAAACTCTTAGACAATATATTATTCTTCTGAGTCAACTAATGAATTTAACTGCCCAAGAATAACATGACAAATCGGAGTTATTACAGTAACTTTTTTGGTTTCATCATCCATATCTTCTGTAGACATTTTTTCGCTAAGAATATGGGAAATAGTGAAATTGTCTTTTTTCCAAACTGTAATAGCTACAACTTCGCCTTCTTTAATGGCTAGAGCTAATTTAACAGGGTCTTTAACCAATTCTTCATTGTCTGTATCAACAACATCCTGAGTTGGTTCACCATAGATTTTTGTTAAAGCGTCATTAATTTTATTAAAATCTGCAATATAATTTGCATAATTGTAATGGTTATTAATTATATTAAAAGTAACGGCTTGCATTTGACCGTTTTTATCAAATGAATAACAATTCTGGCTTTTCCCAATTAATTTAGAAGTTTCATTGAACATTAGTTCAGATTCTTGTTCTAAAACCAATGCATTATTTTTTTCAAAAGATTTTACTTGTTCTTTTGTAGAACCTATTTTAATTTTATTAAAAAAATTATCTCCTGTAGCAGCATCTTGAGCCACAACTACAGTTGATAGAGAAAGAGCAACCATTACAGAAACAAATATATTTTTAAAATTCATCTTATTCTTTCCCTTATTAAGAAATTTATACCTTTTGATGGTACACCCGATTTGACCTTATTTCAATAAGAATTTTCATTTATGTTATAATGATTATCAATACAAACTTGCAACATTAGAAAAAGTTGATATGTCTAAGCTTTTCTATTTTAACCCAACTGCTAAATCAATTCATTTTTAATCTCCTCAAGTCAGCTATGAATCAGCATTATAGGCACATTATGATTTTACTAACTCACCTACTTCCAACTAACAAAACACTGTGATATAATACACTCCATGTCTAGAGAAAATTTAAAAATACAACCTGGAACCATAATTAGTAACAATATGATTATAGAAGAAATTGGTTCCGGCGGAATGGGCGCAGTTTACAAAGCATTTGATGAAGCATTGTCGAGAATGACGGCCATCAAAATTATGCACCAAGCCTCTGATAAAACGAATGAACTCGGCATTGCAAGGTTCCAAAGAGAAGCCTCTGCTATTGCCAATCTAGACCATTCCGGCATCGTTAAAATCTACTCTTATGGCGAATATGAAGACCGCCCTTATTTTGTTATGGAATACGTAAACGGCTGGTCTATAAAAGATTTTGTCACTCGTGCACTCTATATTCGCAATTCTCAAGAGAGTTTTGAAGACTTAAAGCTTTCTGGTTATGTTAAAGAAGGCGATTCAGACACGCCCTATTTTCTCTGCGACCACGCCAAAGATCCTATTAAAGATAAGGAATATCCTAAAAAGGTCCGAAAACTGATGCAGTCTGCGGCTTCGGCTCTAGCTTGTGCTCATCAACAGGGCATTATTCACAGAGACATAAAATCATCCAATCTACTGATAGCCGATGATACTCATTTAAAGCTAATTGACTTCGGTTTGGTTAAGCAAGACGGAGACAATGACTTGACTCAAACAGATTTGTTTATGGGCACTTTGAAATACGCGGCCCCTGAACAGCTTATGGGAAAAAGAGGCGTTGTTTCCTTTGAAACTGATGTTTACAGCCTCGGCGTAGTTATGTATGAACTTGCCACACTCTCCCACCCTATTCAGGCTGAAGATACTGCGGCAATAGTTACTGCTATTACTCAAAACAAAATTAAGCGCCCAAGGCTTATAAATCCCAATATCAGCACTGATTTTGAAAAAATAATTCTGAAATGTCTTTCTAAAGATCCATCTAAGCGTTATAGAAATGCGGGTGAACTTGCTGTTGCACTTCAGCAGGAAGGCGAATCCCAATCCTGGTTTGCTGGATTTACAGAAATACTAAAAGGCTGGTTCTTCAGTGAACCCAAGTCTAATGCAGTAAACAAGCCAAAAGTCAGACCGAAACCAAAAGCAATTAGACTTTCTACGAATCCAAGTGAGTTAACAACAGAAAACTTGCCTTTGACTCCTTCACAGCTTTTCTTGAAATCTGCAAGAAAAAATCTTTATCGTAATTTTGCTATTGCTGATGCAATGGAAGATTTGAAGCAGTCTTACGAAATAGACCCGGCAAATGTTGACACTCTGTTCTTAATTTCATTTGCTCTGCTTACCGCTTCTGACCTGTCTAGAATCAAACATTATATAGACACTACAGAACCTCTCTTAGACGTTAACGACGAATACGTAATCAGCAAATTCAATTTAATTAAAACAGTTTTTCTTAACAGAGATTATGAAGAAGGTTTGCAACAGTCTAAACGTCTACACATAGTTTACCCTGACGATTACGATATTTTCTTCATGGTTTTCTTCTGCTTGGAATCTCTCGGCGATTACAAGGAAGCTATCGCAGTTTCCACTGAAATAAAGAAGCTTGGCAAGAAAAACAACATTATATCTGTTGCTCAAAGCGAATGTTATTTCTCAATAATGGATTTCGACAACGCTATAAAGGTTCTTCAAGACAGAATTGCGGAATTTCCTAGACTTTATAACCTGCAAGTTAAGATTTTCCAGGCACTGATGCTGAGCGGCCGCTACAAGGAAGCTCTCGCAAAAACAAGCGATATTATCAAAAAAGATCCGTCTAACATGCTGATGAACGTTAATCATGCCAGAGCTCAGATTTTTAACGACGACCTTAAAGGTGCCTACAACACAATGAGAAAAGTTGTGGGAATGCCTGGCGACGATATGCTCAGAGCTATCAGTTATTGCTGTCTTTATAAACTTGCAATTCTGCTAGGGAAAGAAGATCCTGAAAAATACCTGAAACAAGCTAGAAGTATACGACCAACTATTTATTTTCCAACTAATGATGAATTGGTCAAAAAGATTGAATCAGAACAGATGAAAGGCATTGATGAAGAAGTTGGTCATCCGGTCTGGTTCCCGGTTGTCAGATATTACGCCCATAGAATCTGTGTTGATACTCTCGCACCCAAATCTTTTACCATCGGGAATTACGGTTGCACTTCATTCTTTGTTATTGATGAAAACGGAGAATATTCTCACAACAACATTTTCAGCAATATTAATGTTTATGATGTTGATGAAAGATTCTCTCAGTTGTGGCTACCGGAAATCGCTCAATCACCTTTTATTGATGAAAAAGGGAACATTCTTAAAGCTTCTTTCCATACCGTTACTGATGAAGGCAGCGGAGTTGTCACAATTACTCATGACGCCCCCTGGGAAGCTCGCTCTGCAAAATTCATCTATTGTCGATATACAAATGGTCATTTAAAAGGCGAAAATAAAAAGACTTTTGTCCTGCCATCGCTTCCGCAGCCAGCCTGCCTGTCTCAAGCTTTCGTTATCATTATTCCCAAAGCATTAGAAGTGGAAAACATCAGCAAACCCCCTGATGAACAAATAGATTTTCTCGGTTTCACCGTTCTCTGCTTCTATGAATTTCTCTATGCCGGTGAAGTGTTCAAAGTTCAGGTCAATCTGAAATAGAGTTGGCTAACGCTCTAAGTTTTCATTATAGTCAGTTTTTAGTGTAGTTATAGTTGATTCGAGAAAGCATTAGAAAAAAAAGAACAGCTAAACTTGGGGCAAATCTTTGTTCTTGATACGATTTAAAAGGGAACGCAGTGCGTTCCGAATTTGATACTTCAAAAAATACTAAAACTTTACAAAATTTTTTGTCCAATTTTCCTTTTTCGGTTGATTACTATATGTGAATTTAAAAAACAGCCGTTTTTATCGTTTTTGGTTTTTGCAGTTTTTTTGTATTAAAGCTATAGGCAACAAGCTTTAAGCTCTAAGCCTAATAAAACAACAAATACCAAAGACTATAAGAACCAAAAGGAGAAAAAAATGTATTTCTTAAACTATTCAAATATTACTAGTTCAAAATATTTTGTTCTTAAAGAAGAATCTGTCAAATACAAGGCTAATGACAGATACAAAGACAATCTTTTTAGATTCATCTTTGGTCGAGAAGAGAATAAGCAGAACCTTCTGGACTTATACAATGCTCTGAACAATTCTAACTACAGAAACAAAGATGAGTTAGAAATAAACACTCTAGATAATGTAATATACATGAGAATGAAAAATGATGTTTCCTTTGTTCTTGATAATCAGATGGTTTTGTTGGAACATCAGAGTAAATATAACCCCAATATGCCATTACGTGGTTTCCTATATTTTGCAAAGCTTTATGAAACAAGACTGGCTACAGAAATGAATCTGAAAAATATATACTATCCTAAGCTTATTAAAATACCTACACCTCAGTACATTGTTCTTTACAATGGAACTGATAGAAAAATCGGTGAAAGTATCACGCTTAAACTTTCTGATGCTTTTGAGGATGATGATAAACCAGAAGGTTACGAATGGACTGCAAAAATGATAAACATCAACCTTGGCAAAAACAAAGAATTATTGTTAAAATGTAAGATATTAGGGGAATATTCTTCTTTTGTTGACTGTGTAAGAAAATATTCCAGAATTAATAATGATTTCACTATTGCTATAGATAAAGCAGTAAATGAATGCATCAAAAAAGGTATACTGAAAGACTTACTGATAAAATATAGTGTGGAGGTGAAAAATATGCTGTTAACTGAATTTGATGAAGAAAAAGACTGGGCTATTATAGCAAAAGGTTTTGAAGAAATTGGCTATGAAAAAGGCATCGAAAAAGGCAGAAAAGAAGGAAAAGAAGAGGGTAAAAAAGAAGGAATGAAAGAAGGAATGAAAAATATCATCAATATCATGCTTTCTAATGGAACTTCAAAAGAAACTATACTGAAACAAATGAATATTTCTAATGAAGAATACGATAATCTGATTAATTAAATTTCATATAATTTAGAAGAAACAAAAAGGCTAGGATAAACCTAGCCTTTTTGTTTCAAAAAAAGTCCAGCCTTTCATTTGCTTCCCCTTTTCTCTTTTCCCTTCTCACTCTTCGCTCTCCGATCTCCGCTCTTCGCTCTTTCGCTCTTCAATCTTCAATCTTATATCTTCAATCTTAAATCTTTTATCTTTAAATAAAAAAATATAGTTGCATATTAAAAAGATTTAGTGTACAATTCTGCCCATTAGTCTAGAACTTAAAAATAGACATCTCAATAGGAGATAATTTCGGGTTGAATTCGCGTAACAATAAAGCTTTTTGTGAAGTAGTTGCAATAGACGGTCCTGCTGGAGCAGGTAAAAGCACTGTTGCAAAAAAAGTAGCCGACAAGCTCGGTTTTGGTTATTTAGATACTGGTGCTATGTATCGTGCTGTTACTTTTAAAGCACTGAACGAAAAGATTGATTTTTCAGATCATCAGGCACTCAGAAAATGCGCAGAAGAAAGCGGTCTCAGGTTTGAAACCAGAGAAAATTCTTATCAACCACATGTATTCCTAAAAGATGTTGAAGTAACCAAGGAAATCAGAACTCCAGAAGTTTCAAAGAATGTATCTGTAGTTTCTGCTGTTAAAGAAGTTCGTGAAGTTATGACTAATCTCCAGAGGGAAATTGGTTATAACGGTAAATGGGTTGTAGATGGCCGTGACATTGGAACGGTTGTCTTCCCAAATGCCATGACTAAGATTTTCTTGACTGCTTCTATAGAAGAAAGAGCTAAAAGACGACTTCACGATCTTCGTGAAAAGGGTTTTGATGCAGACTTAGAATCATTAAAACAGGATATCGCTAAGCGTGACCAGTTAGATTCTAATAGAGACTGCGCTCCTTTAGTTCAGGCTAAAGATGCTATCCTAGTGGATACAACCGCAATGACCATTGAACAGGTTGTTGATCGGATTATCATAATCGTAACAAATACTCGGGATACTTTGATCCCAACGGAGGAAATCATGACTGAATCAGAAAACAACAAACAGGAACAAGCAAGTGCTGAAGCCAATCAGATGACTATGGAGCAGGCACTTAATGAAAGTGAGCAGTTCCGACCTATCTCCCCAAGGGCCATAGTAACCGGTACCGTTATTGACAAGAATAACAGTGGCATTTATGTAGACTTAGGTTATAAGTCTGATGGTATCATACCAGCAGAAGAATTTGAACCTGGTGAAACAGATAAAATTAACGTTGGTGACCCAATAAAGGTTTTTGTAAAGAAGATAGATGACAAACAGGGTCAGATACTTCTTTCTTATCGCACAGCTCAGGTTCAGGGTTCTTGGGATGAATTAGACGAAGCTTTTAAGAATAAAACCCCAGTAGAAGGTATTCTTAAAGAAAGAATCAAAGGCGGTTATAATGTAACAGTTCTTGGAAACAGAGCATTTTTACCTCAGAGTCAGCTTTCACATGGCAAGAACGCCAAAGAAAACATTGGCAAGCCATTTAAGATGATGATTACTGAATTTGATCGCAAGAGAAAGAATATCGTTGTTTCAGAACGTGCTATTCTTGATGAAATCAGAAACAAGAAAAAAGCTGAAATCTTCTCAAAATATCATGTTGACGATATTATCAAAGGTAAAGTTGCTAGAATAGTTGAATACGGTGCTTTCGTTGACTTAGGCGATGGAGCAGAAGGCCTTATCCACAGAAACGACCTTAGTTGGTCAGTAATTTCTAACCCACGTGAAGTTGTAAATCCTGGCGATGAAGTTGAAGCCAAGATTTTGAAGATGGATGCAGAAAAAGGCAAAATTAGTCTTGGACTCAAGCAGAAAAAAGAAAATCCATGGGAAACAGTTGATGTTAAATACAAGACTGGTCAAAAGTATCATGGTAAGGTTAAAAACCTTATGGATTTCGGTGCTTTCGTTGAATTAGAAGAAGGCGTTGAAGGTCTTGTTCATATCTCTGATCTTTCTTGGGCTAGAAATATTAAGCACCCAAGCGAAGTTGTAAAGACTGGCGATGAAATTGACGTAATCGTTAAAGAAATCGACAAAGAAAAGAAGAGAATATCTCTCTCTTACAAAGAAGTTCTCCCACATCCATGGGAACAAGTAACTTCTCAGTATAAGATTGGCGATATCGTAACTGGTAAAGTCAACAATATGACTGAATTTGGCGCTTTTATCGAAATCGCTCAGGGTGTTGAAGGTTTGCTTCATATTTCTGATATGGATTGGGTAAAGAAAGTTAACCATCCAAAAGAAATCCTTGAAAAAGGTCAGGAAGTAAAAGTAAAGATACTGAATATCGACTCTGCTAACCACAGACTTTCTTTAGGTCTCAAACAAACTACAGACGATCCTTGGAACAAAGTTGAATACGAATACAAGATTGGTGACAAAGTTACAGGCGTTGTAAAGAACATCGTTTCTTATGGTGCTTTTATCCAGTTGGATAACGGTCTTGAAGGATTGCTCCACGTATCTGAACTTTCTTGGCAGGGCGATGTAGAAAAGCCAGAAGATGTTCTTAAAGTAGGCGATCAGGTAACTGTAGTCGTTTATGAAATCGACAAGGGCAAACAGAAAATAGGTTTGTCTCTCCGCCGCATGCAGGATGATCCTTGGAAAGAAATCGAACGCAAGTTCACAAAGGAAAGCATCCATCAGGGCAAGATTACTGCTCTCTTAGATAATGGCGCTGAAGTAGAAGTAGCTGAAAACGTAACAGGTTTTGTTCACATTTCTCAGCTTTCTGCAAATCGTGTAAATAATCCAGCAGAAGCAGTAAAAGTTGGCGATGAAGTTACTTATAAAGTTCTTGAACTTGACCGCAAGAATCGCAGACTTAAACTCTCTATCAAAGAAGCCAACATGGACAGCGATGCCAAGGAACTTAAGAAATATCAGGCAGAATCTGAATCTGGATTCTCTGATACAATTGGTGATTTGTTCAATGTTGAATCAATCAAATCTCAGTTAAAGAAATAACAGATTTGAGAAAAAAAATGAAATAAGCTTGACAAAAAACGATGCACCTAGTATAAAAGGGGCATCGTTTTTATTTCAAAGCAAAAATCAAAGGTAAAATAAAAACAGGAGTAAAAAAATGGTAAAAAAAGTTGGTATTAACGGTTTTGGTCGTATTGGTAGAATGGTATACAGAGCTATTCTTGATCATTCAGACGAACTTGAAGTTGTAGCAGTAAACGACTTAACAGATGCAAAAACTCTTGCTCACTTACTCAAATATGATTCTGTTCACAGAAAATTGAATCACAATGTTTCTTATGATGAAGAAAAGAACCTTCTCTTTGTAGACGGTAAAGAAATAAAGATTTATGCAGAAAAAGATCCAGCCTGCATTCCTTGGAAGAACCATGGTATTGAATATGTTGTAGAATCTACTGGTCGTTTTGTAGACAAAGAACATGCAGAACTTCATATTACTAAGGGTGGTGCTAAGAAAGTTATTATTTCTGCTCCAGCTAAGAATGAAGACATCACCATCGTTATGGGCGTTAACGAAGAAATGTATGATCCAGCAGTTCATAATGTAATCAGCAATGCAAGCTGCACTACTAACTGCCTTGCTCCAGTAGCAAAAGTTATCAACGATAAGTTCGGTATTGAAAAAGGTCTCATGACTACAATCCACGCTTATACTGGAGACCAGAGAATTCATGACGCTCCACACAAAGACCTTCGCCGTGCAAGAGCTGCTTGTCTCTCTATGATCCCAACTTCTACTGGTGCTGCAAAAGCTATTTCTTTGGTTATCCCAGATCTTAAGGGTAAACTTGACGGTTTTGCAATCCGCGTACCAACTCCAGACGTATCTGTAGTTGACCTCACTTGCACACTCAGCAAAGCTGCTACTAAAGAAGAAATCAATGCTGCAGTAAAAGAAGCTTCTGAAACTGCTAGAAATCAAGGCATCCTTGCTTATTGCGACGAACCATTAGTAAGCGTAGACTTCACTACTGATTCTCACAGCTCAATCTTTGACGCTCTTTCTACAAAGACTATGGGCGACAATATGGTTAAGATTCTTTCTTGGTATGACAATGAATGGGGTTATTCAAATCGTGTTTGCGACCTTATTCGCTACATTGCTAAGAAATAATTTTGGAACTAGTATCTTGATTTAAACTAAAGGAAACCTGATTAAAACATCGGGTTTCCTTTTTCATTTTTCTTAGGAGATAGAAAAACAATGTTCAGAACAATCAAAGATGTTAATGTCAGTGGTAAAAAAGTATTAGTTAGAGTTGACTTCAATGTTCCGTTAGATGAAAATCTGAAAATTACAGATGACACCAGAATGAGAATGGCTGTTCCAACTTTGAAACACATTATCGATAATGGTGGCAAGCTTATAATAATGAGCCATCTTGGTCGTCCAAAGGGAGAAGTTGTTGCAAAATATTCTCTTAAATCTGTTGTTGCTCATTTGAGCGAACTTCTTGGAAAACCAGTTGCTTTTGCAAATGACTGTATTGGCGAAGAAGCAACAAAGGTTGTAAATAACCTTAAAAACGGTGAAGTAGCTCTTCTCGAAAACCTTAGATTCCATAAGGAAGAAGAAAAGAATAATCCAGAATTTGCCAAAGCTCTTGCTTCTCTTGGCGATATCTTTGTTAGTGACGCATTTGGTACTGCTCACAGAGCACATGCTTCTACTGCTGGTATAGCTGATACTCTTCCAGCTTATGCCGGTTTCCTAATGGAAAAAGAAATTACTTATTTAAGCAAAGTTACAGAAAATCCAGAACGCCCATTAGTAGCTATTATGGGTGGTGCTAAAGTTAGCGATAAGATTCTTGTAATCGAAAACCTATTAGAAAAAGTTGATACTCTCCTTATCGGTGGTGGTATGGCTTACACATTCCTCAAATCTCAGGGTGTTAAAATAGGTAAGTCTCTTTGTGAAGATGATAAGCTTGATTTAGCAAAATCTCTTATTGAAAAGGCTAAGAAGCTTGGTAAGAAGATGCTCTTCACACAGGATGTTATTGGAACAAAAGATTTTGCAACAGTTTGTGGAACCTACACTATGGCTGAACTTCCAGATGATGCAGAAGGCGTAGACATTGGTCCGGAAACAATCAAAGCTTTTGAAGCAGAATTAAAGAAAGCCAAGACTGTTCTTTGGAATGGTCCAATGGGCGTTTTTGAAAAACCAGCTTTTGCTAACGGCACTCGCAAAATTGCTGAAATTCTTGGCACTTTGAATGCAACCACAGTAATTGGCGGCGGTGATTCTGTTGCAGCTATCGAACAAATGGGCTGTGCAGACAAAGTTTCCCATGTTTCAACTGGTGGTGGAGCTTGCTTAGAATTCCTCGAAGGCAAAACACTTCCTGGTATTGCTGTTTTCTCAAAATAATTTAAATTAATTTGGAGTAAAAAAATGACTAGAAGACCATTGATAGCTGCTAACTGGAAAATGCATAAAACTAACCAGGAAGCTAAAGATTTCATGAAAGACCTTCTTCCTTTAATCGCTGATTTGAAGGATGTTGATGTTTTAATATGCCCACCATTCACTGCTATTTCTACTGTTGATCAGTGCAGACAAGATAGCAAAGTCCTCCTTGGCGCTCAGAATATGTATTTTGAAGAAAAAGGTGCTTTTACTGGTGAAGTTGCACCTGGTATGCTAAAAGAAATTAACTGCGAATTTGTTATTCTTGGCCACTCTGAACGCAGATGGATATTTGGTGAAAACGATGAACTAATCAACAAGAAAGTTATATCTGCCTTTGAACATGATTTGATTCCTGTTCTTTGTGTTGGTGAAAAGTTAGAAGAACGTGAAAGCGGTCAGACTGAACAGGTTATTTTAAAACAGCTTGAAAATGACCTTAAAGGCGTTTCTGAAGATCACCTCAAGAATATGGTTATTGCTTACGAACCAGTTTGGGCTATAGGAACTGGCAAGAATGCTTCTGAAAAAGATGCTAAAGAAGCTTGTGCTCTTATAAGAGAATTTATCCACAGCCGCTTTGGCAGCGAAACTTCTGATAAGGTAAGAATACTTTACGGTGGTTCTGTAAAACCTGAAAACGTAAAAATGTATATGTCTCAGGAAGGTATTGACGGAGCATTAGTTGGTGGAGCCAGCTTAAAAGCTGATTCATTTGCAAGTCTGACTAAGTTCTAATAGTTAAACGATTAAAAAGCTGCTTTAAATCATTTAAAGCAGCTTTTTTTATGCTAAAATTTATGGGCTTGTACATTCGGTCTTTGTTGGTGTACAATTATCTTCATGGGAATTAGAACAAAAATAGCCTTAGGTTTTGTAATACTAACAGTAGCAGTTATTACTTTAGTATCTTTTTTGGGTGCTCAAAGTCTTGGTTTTACTGTAGACAGCTCAGACCTGATTCATTTGGAAAGTATAAAAAACGATGTAATAAAGCAGTTATCAACCCAACAAAACTTATTGTTTAAACAGGCAAAAGAATGTCAAAAAGCAATAGATAATATTGGAATAAACAATTTATCAGACCAGAAAAAGCTTTCTGATTTGATTATTAAGTTTAAAGACGGGCTTAATCTGGATTATGTTCAAATATTTGAAATATCGAAGAATTCTGATGAATTATGGCAAATAAATTCTAGTAAAAACTATCTTATATCAAGATTATTCAATACTGGTCCTCTTTCTCATCATGGATACCTGGTTTCCGAAATAACAATAAATCCACAAAAGAATCTGAAGCTTGTAATAGCTAAAAAACCAGAATTAGCAACAAAAGAAGATAATGTTTTCTGTATATTTGATTCAAACGGAATTCTTGCTGGGAAAGATTTTTTAAAAGACTATTCCTTAGATGCTTTAAAAGATATTATTACATCTAATTCAACAAAACAGATTCGAATTGGAGACAAACTATATCGTTTAAGAAGTTTTGAATTAAATGATAAAACTCAATTAATAACTGGTTATTCAACCCAGGTTGCCACTCTTGTAAAAACAGAAATAAACAGCTTAATGCTAAGATTAGCAATATTAGAAATTTTAGGTTTTCTTGTACTGGGTTATTTTTGGGGTAAGAAGATATTTGAACCTATGAAAACTCTGCAAAACAGTATTGATAAGGTTTCAGAAGGTCAGTGGGAAAAAATACCACCAGAAATAAGTGAAGAAAGTTATGAAGAAATATCTAGTGTAGCTAAAAGCTTTAATCAAATGGTTAATCAGCTGTCTACAGCCAGGATTAATCTTATTAAAGCTCAAAAAGAGCTGGCAAAAAAAGATAAAATGGCTACTTTAGGTAGATTTTCTGCCGGTATAGCACATGAGATCAATAATCCTCTCGGAACAATTCTAATGTCTGCAGGAATGATTAAAGAATCAGTAGATAAAAAACTGCCAATAGAGCATGAAGATATTACGACTATAATCGAAGAAGTTAAAAGATGTAGGGATATTATAGAAAATCTAAGAACTTACACACGCAAAACCAAGCCAAATCTTATGAAAGTATTATTTAAAAACTTTTTCGAAGAAATGAAAGAGAAAGTAATAAAAGAAAATGAAAAAGGTTTTTCAATCAGCTTTAAATACAAGGCTTCTGATGATTCTTATATCTTTGTAGATAAAAAGGCTATTCAACAGGTTTTCAATAATGTTATAAAAAATGCAGTAGAAGCATCTGATAATATAAATAATTTAATAATAAATATATTGGCTGAAGAAACAGATAAAGAATGTATAATAAAAGTATTAGATAACGGTAAGGGGTTCGAATGTGAGCCAGAAAACATATTTGAACCAATGTTTACAACAAAAGCTCAAGGAACAGGGCTGGGTCTGGTTATTTGTCAAGCTATTATAGAAGGGCATAATGGTAGAATATATGCAGAAAGAGACAAAGAAAAAGGATTAACCTGTTTCAATATTGTTTTGCCTAAAGCATCATCAAATGAATTAGAAGGTGATTCTGTTGAAAAGTAAAATAGTAGTAATAGACGATGAAATAAAACTGTTAAAGGTTATAAAAAGAGCTCTTGAAATAGATGGTTATGAAGTTTATGACTTCAGTAATCCTTTTGAAGGTCTCGATTTTATAAAAACTAGAGAGTCTGATTTAGTTATTTCTGATATAAGAATGAGTGGAATGACTGGATTAGACATTTTGAGTAACATTAGAGATCTTTATCCTGAAAAGCCTGTTATATTGATGACAGCTTATTCTTCTGTTGATACTGCTATAACAGCAGTTAAACTAGGGGCTAGCGACTATTTGCTTAAACCTTTTGAACTTTCAGACTTAAAAGAATCTGTTAGCAAAATATTAGATAAAAAATCAGAAAACGAAGCTAAATCAAGTAATATTCCAACTATAATAGGTAATTCTGCAGAAATACTTAAGATACAAGAAATTATTGATAATATTTCAGACACAGATAGTACTATTCTTATTACAGGTGAAAGCGGAACAGGCAAAGAGCTTATAGCCAAATGTATTCATCAGAAATCACCAAGAGCTTCTCATGCTTTTGTTCCTGTTAATTGCAGTGCTATTCCAGAATCACTATTTGAAAGTGAAATGTTTGGGCATAAAAAAGGTAGTTTTACTGGCGCTATTATGGATAAAAAGGGGCTTTTCAAAGAAGCTGAGGGTGGAACTCTATTTTTAGATGAAATAGGGGATTTGCCACTAGCTACTCAGGCAAAGCTATTAAGAGTCTTGCAGGATGGCACTTATAGACCAGTTGGGGCATCAGGGCAAAATAAATCTAATGTTAGAATTCTTTGTGCTACTAATAAGAATCTTGCTGAAGAAGTAAAAAAGGGAAATTTCAGAGAAGATTTATTATATAGAATTAATGTTGTCGAAATAGAACTACCTCCTTTAAGAAAAAGAAATGGCGATATTAAACTATTAGCAGAGTATTTTATTTCCTATTATTCCAAAAAACATAATAGAAAGATTAAAAGTGCAACGCCTGATTTCTTTGAATTATTGTCTAATTACAAATGGCCCGGAAATATCAGACAGTTAGAGAATTCTATTGAACGAGCTGTAATAATGAGAAAATCTGAAATACTTGATTCCTCAGATCTTAGGTTGCCGACTTCTATAGAAGAGTCCTCTTCGCTGACTATTCCAGATACTGGGCTTCCATTGGCTGAAACCATAGATAAAGTAGAAATTTCTATTATTAATCAGGCTTTAAAAAGTACTGGAGGAAATTACTCAAAAGCTGCTTCATTGCTTGGTATTACAAGACAAAATCTCAATTATAAATTACATAAATACAACATACGTAAAGAAGATCAATAAGTGTCGAAGTTAAACATAATCATATTATTTTTCTCTCTTTGGTTTAGTGGTTCTGCATATGCTCAAAACCTTTATAAAATAACTAAAGACGGGAATAACATAATACTTGATTTTAATAACAATTGGTATTTCAGCAAAATAGCAATTCCTGTTCGTTCTCTTAAGATCTGGAAGGATAACTTTGCTCATAATGCGGCTATTATACAATTAGGAAACGAGAAACATGTTTTATCTTCGAAGCCAAATGAAAAATATCTTGAATACAATGAGCTTACTTTTCCAATTGATAAAATAACTCTTACATCAATAAATACTTCTTCTGAAAGGGTAGAAGAATGCTTACCCATTTTCAAAGCTACTTCATCAAAAACGAAATTTATTGAAGATAATTTATTGCTTATTTCAGAAAGAGAAAATGATTTTATAAAAAACAATAAATGTTTTTCCTGTCATAGTTTGATACCTGCGGCTTTAGCATTTAATACAGCTTATATTAAAGGTTATCATTTAGAATCTATGAATGTTAATAAATTGATGGCCAACTTTTCTTCTTTGCAAAGAGAAGATGGTTCTTTTTATTTTGAAAACCAGCCAATATATGGAATAAATTCAACAACTCTTTCAGCTGCTTTTATAGCTTCTTTATTCTCCGATATGGCAACTCCGGATTTTATAAAAATTGGAATAAAAATCAATAAATTTATAAAATTAACCCATAAACCAAATGAGGTAATAAGAGCAGATTTTATTTTCGAACCTTTTTTCAATAATGAAACAACTTCTCTGTTATTTGAGGTGGTTTTTCAAAAAATATTGTATTTAAAAGACTTTGAAAATCAGAAAGAGTCTTTTGATCGTTCAATAGAGTTATTATCGATGCTTCCAGAAACAGAAAATCTGGAATTTAATAAAAAACTATTATTATTTTGCGGAATTCCGTATAGCAAACAATTAACAGCTAAAGAGCGAAAAGATTTAATACCTGAATTGCAAAAGCATTTTGAAATGCCTTATAGTAAAATATCTGAGATTTCAAGACTATTAAGTCTTTACTTGTATAAAAAAATTAATACTAACGAAAATTTACCCTTGATTCTTTCTGAAAAAGAGTCAGATTTAAATAAAACTTCAATTATATGGAATTGTTTTAAAGAAATAATGTATAATTCACCTCAATACCTAGATGGAAGTTATGATGAAAGATAAAATGAAAAAAAATCTAATATTTTTATTCCTGATTGCTTTTATTCTTAATTCTCTAGTCAGTTATGCTGCAAGAAATTCTTTTGACCAACATACTCCACCAGATGTAAAGAAAGATTTTGAGCTACTAAGAGATCGAGTGAAAAGAAATCCAAGAGATGTTGCAGCTATAAATTCTCTAGGAATTATTTATGCCAATGCTGGGCAGTTGGATGATGCAATAAAGCTTTGGCAATACGGGTTAGGAATCAGACCAGATTATATTCATTTATATAACAATCTTGGTTCTGCTCTAAAACAAAAAGGCAGACGAGAAGAAGCCAAAATGATTTTTAAGGCTGGTTTGATGCATGAACGCTCTCATTTGATTTATTACAATCTAGGTACCTTAGAAAAAGAAGACAAAGAATTAGCTAAGGCAGCAGAACATTTTAAAAATTGTCTTGAATTATGTCCTGATTTTCAACCAGCAATTCAGCAGTTAGAACAGTTGGGTTATTTCCCAAAGATGGCTGCTAGAAATACTCATATTCCAACAATGACATTAGGAAGTTATAAACCTCCTGTTGAAATAGGCAATATTGAATTGACTCCGATTTATCCAAGTGGAATACAACAGGAAGAACCATCTAAACCAAAATCTTCATCAAAAAAAGCAAATACTATTGTTAAGCAGTTTAAGCCTTTAACTTTTGATGAATGCTGTAAAATTATTCGTAGTCTTGATTCTCCGGCTCACAAAAAATATATTGCCTTAACTTTTGATGATGGTCCACATCACACTCTTACTCCTGAAATATTAACAATTCTACGAAATGAAGGGGCTAAGGGAACATTTTTTGTTGTTGGCAATAGAGCAGAAACTTATCCCGACTTAGTCAGCCAGATATCTGCTGAAGGGCATGATGTAGGCAACCATACCTGGAATCATATTTCCCTATCAAAAAATACAACAGAAGTTGGTCTTAAATCTCTTCAAAAAACCAATGATCTGATAACTGGTATAACGGGAAAAAGATGCAATCTTGTAAGACCACCATACGGAGCGACTAGCGCAAGAGTTAGAGCTATGCTTCAAGAAAATGGTTGGCATCAGATACTTTGGGATTCAGACAGCCGAGACTGGCAAAATAAGAATCCTGATGTAATTCTTTATAGAGTTATGAAGTCTCTGGAACCGGGTGGAATTGTTCTTTTTCATGATATTCATCCTGGTGCAGCAAAAATGCTTCCTACTCTCATAAGAGCTCTTAAATCTGAAGGTTATAAATGTGTTACTATTTCAGAATTAATTGCTCTCAAGCATGCATCGTGAGGAAGATTTAAGATGTAAGATATAAGATA
>JAFPZP010000072.1 GCA_017417215.1 Candidatus Rifleibacteriota bacterium
ACCGCCGTAAATATTTCCTAATATCTTAGTTGTATCACCGCTTATGTCTACGCTGTTGCTGGCTGCATTACCTGAATAAGACCACCCACCAAATACGTTAGAATTCACAGTTCCGCCGCTGATGTTTACAGAGTTGCTGGCAGAATTACATTCTATAGAATACCCGCCATAGACATTTTTTCCCACATATCCACTAGTTATTTTGACACTAGCTTCCTCTACATTCTCATTATCTTCCTTATGACCATATACATAGCCAGTTACATTTTCAGTTATCGTAACTTCATATTTATGTTGCTCATTTTCGGTTCCGACATAATCTGTTTGGCTATCAGAAACAACTACATCATTGCCCCCGGTGTTTGCTGCTATAGCACTGCCAGCGGCAGCATAAACCGCTACGGATATACATAATGCAGCCATTGCTCTTCGTATAGTGCGGCTACCGCCGCCCTTGCAGTAACTTTTAGCCAGCTCGCTGGCGACTATGTAACAATGTTTTGCGTTATTCCAAATGACTTTGAAGATTTTGTTCATGGAATACCTCTCTAGTTTCAGCGGAAGTTTGTGGTTATTCGTAAATATTCTACCATAAAGAGGGTTTGTACTCAATTTTTCAGAGAGAGCAGAGGTGAGAGAGGAGAGAGGAGGGGATTGTTTTAGTGCTCAAGCTAACGAAAATAATCAATAAATCGTTGGTTTGCAAAGCTAACAATTCTCACGCCTCTTATCTCTCTAGTAAGCAATCGTTAGTCCTAAGTCGTTTGTCTTTTGTCCCTTTATGCTCTTTTACTCTTTGCTCTCTTGCTCTTTCGCTCTAAGGGGCTTTAGCCCCGTCTGCTCTTTGCTCTTATCACATCGTAGGTTTGTAGACAATTATTTAGAGAGAGAAGAGATGAGAGAGGAGAGATGAGGGGATTGGCTTTAGTGCTACAAGTCTTCGGACTTAACTTTGTAATAAATTGCAAAGTTCTCGAAAATCCCCCAGTCTACTTCGTAGAAATCCCCCTTTGCAAAAGGGGGTATTTAGGACAACTTTTCAGACCTTCTAATAACAATAACTACCACAAAAACCAATTACAATAACTACGCTGGCGTTAGCCAGCTTTTAGAGTTAAGAGGATTGGCTTTAGCTGGAGGATGATTTGACTATCTTATTTATTATTGCTAAAATTAATATATGAAAAACCAACTACCTTTATTAAATAAAGAAGAATTGAACTCGCTATTGATGCCTTTTGTTTCAAAACTTCATGAATTATTAGGCAATCATTTAAATGATGTAATTCTTTATGGTTCTTATGCTAGAAATGAAGCAGAAGAAGGCTCTGATATTGACCTTATGATTTTGGTTGATTTAACCGAAGAAGAAATACTACACATAAGAAACAAAATATATGAATATGCTAGTGAAATTTTTTCTGAAAAAAGCATATTGATATCTACGATCATACATAATAAAAGTTTATTTAATCAAAGAACCAGCTTTGTTCCGTTTTTTAGAAATGTCTTACAAGAAGGAATAAACTTAAATGTCGTCTAATCAAATAGTAGATATTAAAACTTTATCAGCTTATCGATTCGAACGTGCTAATAAAGAACTTATTTCTGCAAAACTTGAAAAAGAAAATAATAATTACTATGCTGCTAACAATCGAGCATATTACGCAATCTTTCATGCAGTAAGGTCGGTATTAGCTTTAGATAATGTTGATTTTAAGAAGCATTCTGCTGTTATTGGATATTTTAATAAAAACTATATTTTATCAACCATATTTGACAAAAAATTCGGTTCAATAATTAACAATGCGTTTGAATTAAGGCAAAGTAGTGATTACCAGGATTTTTACATGGTAAATAAAACGGAAACCGAGCAATTAATTACAGATACAGAAAATTTCATTAATACTGTTAAAACATATTTACAGACTCAAAACGTCGCAGTTTAAGTTATGTAGTTGCAGAAGCTATTGATTTAGATTTATAAAATTATTATATAAATTAGAGATAAGAAAAGTCTACGCATTTGTCATAAAAAGTATAGACACATAAAAAAAGGCTGCTAGAATTAGCAGCCTTTTTGCTTAACTTACTCTTGTGGAGCTACATTCAGCATGAACGATTCGGAATGTGAGTTGAATTCCGGAGCATACATGCACATGATTTCAGCAATACCAGTCTGATACTGACCAGCCAACTGAACACGAAGTTCGTATTCGAATACGTAAGTTCCTTTTGCCAGATAGTCAATATAGAAGTGTGAAGCAGCATCTTTGGTTGCTTCATAGTAGCCCATACCATCCTGCCATTTATAGCGAGAAATGACATTGACTGGTTCCATGCCGCTTCCGCGCTGGTCTTTCATATGAACGAATTCCAAATCGCGGTCAGTGCGCAATTCTATACGAACAACAATCAAATCACCGATTCTGACTTTTCCGTCTTTTACAGGAGTAATTACAGGACCTTTTTCGGTATTGGTCTTTATGTAGAGTGATTTCTTCAGTTTAAGATTATTTTCGAACGGAGTTACCTTGGACATATCTTCGATATACTGCCAGTGAACAGCACCCCAAGCTACGCCCTTGTCTTCCTTCTTAACCTGAATATTACCCATCTGAGGCTTAACTTCAGCACCAGAATAAATCTTCTGATAATAGCCAGTGCCAGCTTCTACCTTTTCTGGTTTTACTTCCTGATTGTTGAGATAAACCTTAACTACTTTATCAGAAGCAAGAAGGTCGCAACCTCTGAGAATCAAAGCATAAATAGCATCTGCTGTAGATTTTGTTGTCTTCCAGCACTGGGTCTGTTTTTGCTTGAGCAACCATACTTTGCAGTCTTCAACGGCTTCTTCGTCTTTGGTGATTTCAGAGAACATTTCAATCATCATTGCCTGAGTTTCAATGTCAGCTCTGTTCCAAGAGTAACCGATTTCGTTTTCACGCCAGAAGCGGCCCATTTCTTCATCTGTTACGCTGCGTTCTTTTATACTCTTTACTATATCAACAGGAGTAGTCTTGTCGCCGAAACGCATCAGACCAAGAGCTATGTGAGCCTGACTCATTCTGTAAGGAACTTTAAGCCAGTATTTCTTAGCCTGTTCGATAAAGAAATCTACTGCAACTTTGCAGCTTCCTGGAATTGGTCTATCTTTCAGGAAGAATGAACGGCCATATAGATAGAAAGCTATGGTTGAATCTATATGAACGTGTTCTTTGTAATCTTTGTCATGAAGAATAATTCTTTCGTAATATTCGCGAACCATCTGGTCTACGAAGTCTGCACAGCGCAATGCTGTAACAAGGTCAATTTCAACACCAAGATTTCTTAAACGGCCGTAACCGGTCATGATATACATTGTAATGAATGTATTACCGTAACCGCCTGGGAACCATGGGAACGAACCATCGCTAAGCTGCATATTGTTCAGCTTCTTGGTAGCTTCTTCGATTTCGCGTTTAAGTCTGGCTTCTTCAAAGAGAACACCAATATGATGTTTCTGTTCGTTTTCATCTTTTGCATCAAGAACCCATGGAGTTTCCATCAAGGTTACTGATTTAAGATGCTGGTTCTTTTCTAAGTTGGACATTAAGGCTGTTCCCTTGTTATAGAGTTCATCCTTTGCCCAGATGTCGAAAACTCTTCTTATCTTCGGGTTAGAATTTGCAATATGCTGAGCTAGCTTATTTGCGTAAATTCTGTTGAAAGTCTGTTCAGAGCATTCGTGTGGGAATTCGATGAGGTAGGGGAGTGCCTGAATTGCATACCAGGCTGGGTTAGATGTCATTTCGACAGTCAAACCTTTGTGTTCAAGGGTCTTAGAATCTCCAGACTTCTGCAATTTTTCAAATTTGAAAGTCTTGGTTTCCGGACCTCTTATTGGTAATGGAGTAGATTCGGTTACCAGTATTCTTGAAGAGAAAATTGGCAATAGACCTTCTTCACCGTCTGAATGAGTATTTGTAGCACCAACAGCTTTATATCTTACAAAACCAGGTTTATAAGGAACATCCAGTATCCAGCTAAAGCCTTTTGATTGTTTTGCTGGAACGGTAAAGCTCTTCTTGCTTTCGTTATTCTTGAATTCTGCATTTCTACTTTCATCGGTAATAGCATCATAGAGTTCAAGAGCTACAGAACCAGTTTGTTCTTTATCACTAAGGTTTGTAACTTTTACTGTGAAAGCTATCTTATCGCCTTCTCTAAGGAATCTTGGAGCATTCGGCTGAATCATCAATTCTTTCTGAGTGATGACTTCTTGTGAAATAGAACCGCTTTGGAGTTTGGTGCCATGAGCAAAGCCCATAAATTTCCAAGTTGTGAGTGATTCTGGCATATCAAAATCTATAGAAACAATACCTTCTTCGTTAACTCTGAGCTGAGGCAGGAAGAAAGCAGTTTCATTAAGATTTGATCTGGCTTTAACCTTAGAAAGATCAGGTTCGTTTGAAGAATCGCCTTCTTCATCAACAGCTTCTTCTTCAGAATTAACTGCACCTGCCATAACTGGTTCTTCTACAGCAGCAGATTCACAAACTTCATCACAAGCGTCTAGATCTTGAACAGCTCTTGCAGCACCTGGGGCAGCTACTGATTTCATCAGCATGCGTCCGCCCATTGCCTTGCTTTCATAAACCATTCCTTCATCCATGTATCTGTAACCATAGTAATCGGTTATTATGCTGTCTGGGAATGATGGGAATCTGACATAGCCTGGGTATAGGTTATCTTCTTTGAAAGTAACTCTAAATGTCGACAAATAGTTCTTGTCGTTAGAGAAAGTATTGTTTATAGAGTTTCTATCACTATAGAAAACATAGATGCTAGGCCAATAATGGCTTGCATAAGCATCTAAACTTGCATCATACATTGAAGCAAGCATTTCGATACTTTTCATTTCAGCATCTTCACCAGAAACTTCAACTTTCCAGCTTTCCTTGGAACCTGGTTCCATCTTTGAATTGAAATGAACAAGTTTTAATTTAAGATTCTTTGTTGTCCAACTTACATTGACGTATCTATCTACACTATAGAAAGAGTTTTCTTTTACCTGGAATACTTTGACGTGGAATCCACCGCGCATTTCTTCAGTAACAGGGTAGGAGAAGAATTCTTTGTTCTTTGCCGGATCTGTCCAGAAAGACTTCAAAACCTTTTCTCTATGGCATATTTCAACATAAGCAGGACCTTGGTCATAACCTGTTGCCCAGAATGCTTTAAATGTATCTCCAGGTTTAAGGTCCTTAGATGTAGTTTCATAGAAGAAAGGAAGCTTTACAGACATTTTGCTGGAAGAGTGAGATATAACAGTAATATCCTGCTGAGCTGTTACTTCTTTTCCAAATCTGTCTTCGCTATCTACTTTGATTCTGTATAAGCCTTCAGGAAGCTTGATTTCTTTAGAAAAACCGCCTTCATCGTCGGTAGCAAATCTTTCTTCAAATACTACTTCCCCTTCTTTCATGTTTCTAATGGCGATTCTGTCGTCTGTAACTTCAGTAATACCATAGGAATGACGTATCGGGGTTTCAGGTTGAACAAGTTTGTAAATTCTGATTTTACCATCTGCCTTAATTGGTTCGCCGTCATGAGTGCTGCTTACAACACCTACTTTAAGGCTTTCATCGGCATTAAGTTTTTCAGAAGTACTTATAGACAATTCCATTGCAGTATAGCCAATTCTGACTGTTCTGGCTCCGCTTCTGGTTTCACCTGTATTGTCAGTAATGTCTGCAGAAACAGAATAGTTGAAAATCGGGTCTAATTTCGTATCAATAGAACGGTCTGGTTTAGCAATGAAACTAATTTCGAATTCACCATTTTCATTGGTTTTAATGGTTCCGTGAGTTATTTCCTGAGAGTTATCAACACGAGGAGCCCACCAGCACCAATATGGGAAAGTAACCATTCTTCTGACTCTGAATTTAACTTCGGCATTGTCAATAGCTGCTCCAGTATAGGCTAGAGCCTGGCCTTTCAATTTAACAGTCTGACCAAGCTGATAACCATCTGTGGGTGCATCTATATTTACTTTGAATTTTGGTCTCTTATATTCTTCAACCTTTATATAGGTTGTAGCCCAGATGTTGCTGCATTTTAAAGTGTAAGTACCTGGAAGTCTATCTGTTGGAGTAAGGAATGTTCCTGTAACTGAACCGAATTCATTGGTAACAAGATTCAATGAGTTGACTTTCTGGCTATTTGGGTCAGTTAAAGTAATTTCAAGGTTCTTGTTTTTAATTACACTGTATTCGTTCGTTTCCTGATTATACTTTATTGCAATAGCTTTAAAGTAAACAGTCTGACCAGGTCTATAAATGCTTCTGTCGGTAAAGAAATAGAGTTTTTGATGTGTTGCCTCTTCGTTGCCGTTATTATAAGAATACCAACTTACATCTTTGTACATCATATCCTCTTTGTGTTTAACAAAAAGCATTAGACGGTCATTCTTATTAACAGAAAATTCCATAGAACCAGATTTGTTCGATGTAGCTGATGTTATATGAGTAAGTTTTCTTCCCTGGTAATTGAAAAAATAAACCTTTAATTCAGCGCCTTCTATGGGTTTACCTGTAACAGAGTCAAGAACAAATGCCTGATTCTTTCCATTTTTTAGAGCATTTCTTGAAATCAGGGCTAAGTCACTTATCTGTAATGCTGTAACATTAATAGCATTATCATCTTCGGTAAAGCTTTCTCTGGCAGAAGCAATTAACCAGTAAAAGCCCTTTTCCAATTTTGGCAAATCAACAAGCTTATCATGAACTTTATAGTCTGATTCTGGGTCTAACTCAACATCAAAAGCATGGGTAGGGGTTTGAGAAAGTAATTGTAGAATTTCACCTCTGGTATAAGAATCACCAGTAGTTGAATTATTGCTGAGAATATCGCTTTCAGAACGTTTTATAATTCTGAAATAAGCATGTTTAAGATTTTTAAAAGCTATTTTAATTTTGCTTGTATTTGAAGTAAGTATTTTTTCTGTGCGGTAAGTAATACTGGGGGCTTTAATTGAAGAAATCAGATTGTAAGCCTTTTTACCACCAGCACTTTTTGGAAATTTTTCATAAGCTTTTTCAGCATAATCAACAGCTTTTACAAATTCGCCCTGTTCATAGTAATTATTGGCAACATGAAACATTGCGGTAGCAGTGTATTCATTGTTCGGATATTCGTGAATGATTCTTTTCATCGCTTCGACATATCTATCATTTTTATCTGGACCCAATGCGACTTTTTTAGCCCAGTTCAATCTTTCTATGTCATTATAAATAAGAGCATTTTCATTATTTGTTGCTTTATTTAAAGCTAGAAGTCTTTGATAGAGTTTCAAAGCTTTGAAGTTGCAGGAATCAGAATCAAGTGTTTCTGGCTTCCAGTTGATGAATTCATCAAGAGAGCCAAAAACATTGGAATCAGCATCGATTTCAAATGCTACTTGAGGCTTAATGGTGCTTTGATTGTTGTCTCCGTAAAATCCTAAAGCTTCATGAACAAAGAATTCAAAAAGGTTGCTTCTTAAGTCTGTGGGTTGATTGCCTGACTGCAAGAATCCATCAAATTTGCTTATAGGAATCTTTGAAAGTTCTTCTTCATTTTCTAACACAGAGTCATACATCTTGCCGATGTGACCAAAAAGCTTTGGTAAATCCCAGGTCTTGAAATCTTTTAAATCGGCATCTGCGGAAGTAGTAGAACGCCTCATGAATTTATAGCGGTTTCTATTGTAGTAATGGAAATACCATTTAGCCAATATAACCTTCAGCATCGGCTGTATAGATTTATCAGCGCTATTAACGGCTTTTTCAAAACGGATAATCTTTTCTTCAGGGGAATTACCTTGAATAGTTCCTTCTGTAATTACCTTTTTGCAAATTGCTTTAATAGCATGGAAGTGGTCTTTTTCCTTTATGGCTTTTTCGTAAATCGGTTCAAGTTCTTTTAATGCTGTCTGAGGAAGTCCTTTGCTTTCAGCATCATAAACTTTTTTCCACATGTCTTCATAGTTTTGAGCAGACAAATTTAATGGGACCATTGCCATAATCAGCACCGCCAGTATAAATTTTTTAAATTTCATAATGTCATCCTTGATAAAGATTTCTGCTGGATTAAGCTTTTTTAAGCAAAAACTGTTTTAGAGCCAAGAGATAAGAGTTTAGAGAGAAGAGAT
>JAFPZP010000073.1 GCA_017417215.1 Candidatus Rifleibacteriota bacterium
AATAGGCTTTGGCAACCATAACTAAAGCTTGTTGTAAACTTTTATCTTCAGCTTGATCTATTAACTGCTGATTATTCTTGTATAAGTAATCACCTTCATTTTTTATTTTGTTATATTCGTTATTGTCCCACCAGTATTCAAATACAGAAAGCCATACTTTTGTTGCTGCGGGATAAGCGTGACAGGCTTTTAACTGTAATTCAATCTTCTTTGCAGTTTGTCCGTTGGTCTGGGCTACTTTGGCTTGATTGATATAAATAGCTCCAAGAGCTTTTTGTATATCAGTTTCTGATGGATTTAGTCTTAAGGCTTTGCTTAAGTAACGTTCTGCATCGTCTAATTTTTTTAGCTTTATTGAGGTTATACCTGCATAATAATTGGCTTCACAATTTTCAGGGTCTATTTCTACTGCTTTTTTGAAACTTTCAATGGCTTTGTCATACTGAAAAAGATTTGAATAATCTCTTCCGGTTTTTATTAAAACGTCTGCTGATTGAGCAAAACAATACTGTGAAAACAATATTAAAAAGAATATAGTAATTAAAAGTGATGAACTTTTCTTTTGCATTTTATTTTCCTATGGTAATAGGATAAACAATAATTAGTTGATAAGTAAATAGATTTGTTGTTTTCTCTTATTACATTTTTTGTAATATACCTTAAAAAAGCTTTTTAAACAACATAAAATAATAAATAACCATCTATAAATCAAAACAAGAAATAATATTGCTATTGACTTATGTGCATAATAACATTATAATTTTGCTACTTATTTTGACCTATATTGCATGGAGTTTTTTAAATGAAGAAAAATAATTTATCAAAGATTCTAGTGGTTGCGGTCATATTCCTGGTATCAGTAATATGTACCTTGCCATCCACACCCATTTGGGAAAATGCTTTCGGTAGCTTAACTGCTGATGAACAAACCGGTGTTCCTATTGATCGTTTTGATTATCAGGAAGAAAGTTCTACTCATTCTGTTCTTCTTACTATCTCTGTTAATAAAATGGCAGAAGTATTCAATAGACCAAAGAATGCTCCTAGTTATGAAGAATTGTTAGACAAAGTTAGTGATACCATTCGTGTTAAGTTAAATAGTATTGATAATATTCATGCTGAATACACTAAAACCGATATGGTTGAAAAAAAGGCTACCTTACGTGTAAACGTTGAAAATGTTGAAAAATTAAAGACAATTATTGCTAATTCAAAACTCTATGCAAAACTTCCTCTTTCATTGGCAAAATTGTTCCCTCAGAAAAAGATTACATTGGGTCTTGACCTTAAAGGTGGTCTTGATCTTGTATATCAAGTTGATTTGGATTCAATTCAGGAAGGCGACAGCATTGCTGATGCAGTTAACCGTTCTGTTGAAATTATCAGAAATCGTATCGACGTTTTTGGTATTGCTGAACCAAGTATTAAAGCTCAAGAAGGCAATCGTATCAGAGTTCAGCTTCCTGGTGTTAAAGACCCAGAACGTGTAAAACAACTTATTCAGAATACAGCAATGCTTCAATTCCATTTAGTTGAAGATCAGGCTGTTAATGCTTCTGACCTGGAACCAGTTTCTCCTACTGAAAAGCTTTTAATGTCTAAGGGCGGAACAAATCAAATGCCAATGTGGTTCAAACTTAAAAGAAAACCAGATATTACTGGTAGTGATTTAAGATTTGCTAAAGTTGCATTTGATGAAATGGGCTCACCAATGGTTCACATTGAATTCAACGGAAACGGCAGACTTCTGTTTGGTAAACTTACTGGTGAAAATGTTGGTAGACAGCTTGCTATCGTTCTTGACGATAAAGTTTATAGTGCTCCGACTATTCAGACCAGAATCACTGGCGGTAGTGCCCAGATTACTGGTAAGTTCTCTCTTGAAGAAGCAACAGACTTAGCTACAGTATTAAAAGCAGGTGCTTTACCAGCAAGTTTGATTGCACTTGAAAGTCGCGTTGTAGGTCCAACTCTTGGTCAGCAATCTATAGATGCTGGTTTCGTAGCCGGTATTATAGGTTTCGTATTAGTTATGGTATATATGGTAATCTTCTATAATACCTGTGGTATTATTGCAGATGTTGCCGTAATCTTTAACTCTTTAATCGTATTTGCTTCATTAGTCATTTTCGGTGGAACCATGACTCTGCCTGGTATTGCTGGTTTCGTTCTTTCTGTAGGTATGGCTGTTGATGCGAATATCATTATTTTTGAAAGAATACGTGAAGAATTCAGATCAGGAAAAACAGTTAGAGCTGCTATCTCATCTGGTTTCGATAGAGCTTTCACTTGTATATTAGACTCTAACGTTACTACTTTGTTGGTTGTTGCTATTCTTTATTCCTTCAATTCTGGTCCAATAAGAGGCTTTGCTACAACACTCGGTATTGGCTTGATTGCAAATCTATATACTGCAGTATTCTTTAGCAAGCTTTGTCTTGAAGGATGGTTCAATGGTCATCCCAATAGAAGACTTGGACTTTGATTAGAATAGGAGGATAAATAAACATGAATATTCGATTTATGGAAAATAGAAATATATTCTATTTTATTTCTTTAACACTTCTGGTTGTTTCTGTGTTGTTGCTTAGTATTAAAGGTTTAAACTACGGTATTGATTTTAAAGGCGGAAACATACTTCATGTTACTTTTGATAATCCAACAAATGAAAATGCAATAAGAGATGCTTTCAAAAAAATAGGCGAAACTAATTCTCTTTATTTCTCTAAAGATGCAAATGCTTTAGTTGTTCAGAATGTTGCTAATAGTAAAGTAAAAGATAGAGAATTTATTATTCAGTATCCTGCTTCAACAAAAGAAAGCCTTGAAGTATCCAAATCTCATGATGTTATCATTTCTAGCCTTAAGAAAATAATTCCATTTTCTACTGAAACATTAGAAGTATCCAATATCGGTCCTACTATTGGGGAAGAAATGAAGAAGAACGGTATTATTGCAGCTGTTATCTCTTGTATCGGTATTTTGTTATACTTAGGCTGGCGTTTCGATTTTGCATCAGCTTCAGGTGTTGTTATAGCAGTTGTTCATGACCTTTTAATTACATTAGGTTTTATAGCTGCTATGCGTATCGAATTTGATACTGCTGTTCTAGCTGCTGTTTTAACATTACTTGGTTATTCGGTTAACGACTCAATTGTTATTTTTGACAGAATTCGTGAAAATATAAAGATCAGTAAGAATGATGTAACATATGGAAAAATAATTGATAATTCTATTAACCAGTCACTTGCTAGAACAGTTAATACTACTATTACAACCTTGTTAGCTCTTATTGCTTTGACTCTTTATGGTGGAAATTCCATTTATGGTTTTGCAGTTGCTCTTACTTTTGGTTGTGTAATTGGTACATTCTCTTCTAACTGTATTGCTGCTCCAGTAGTTTCTGACTTGTTCAAAATGGAAAAGAAAACTAAAGGTTCAGATAATTCAGGTTTCGGTATTTCTCATAGCTAATTGAGATATTAATACAAAGCCGCTATTTAAATAGCGGCTTTTTTTATGTAAAGGGTAAAAAAATGAAAGCTTTAGTGCAAAGGGTAGATAAAGCAGTTTTAACTGTAGATAATAATCTTATATCAGAAATATCCCAGGGTTTAGTTTGTTATTTGGGTATCGGAAAAGGTGATACTGAAGAAAACCTGAAATGGTTGGCACGCAAGGTTGCTGGTCTTAGGATTTTTGCTGATGAAAACGGCAAAATGAATCTCTCTGTTCTTGATAAAGGTTTGGAAATACTTGTAGTATCTCAGTTTACGCTATATGGAGATATTAGAAGAGGATTTCGTCCAAGCTTTATAGAAGCTGAATTACCAGAAATAGCAAATAAAATGTATGAAAAATTCTGTGAAGAATTATCTGCAATTGGTGTTAAGAAAGTTGCTAAGGGTGTATTTGGTGCAGATATGCATATAAATCAATATAATGCCGGCCCTGTGACTATTATGATAGATACATCAAAATAGTTTGTTCTTTAAAGCTTTCATGCTTTTAACGTTTTCATCTGATTCTGGAGATATACCAGACTTTTTAGCTTTATTTTCAAGTTTTATCAGTATTTGTTCAAAAGTATTTTGATCTAATAGTATTTTTGCTGGTTTTATATAATAATTTAATGCTTGCATTATCAAGAAGTCTCTATCAAAAGAGGATAGACCTTTTTGAGCACTTATTTGTTTTAATAATTCCATCTCGTCAGTTGGAATTTCATCAAATGGGTCTTTATTAGATTTTCCTGGGTTAATATAAAAATACAGAATTATTAAAAATACGAATGCAATAATAAAAGGTAGTAATATAACGTCTACCCCAAAATCAGGCTTGTTAAAATATTCGTTTAATGCATTTAGAAATAATTTACCGCTAAGTCTCATTGATTGGATTAAATCAGCTTATAGCTGAGCTCCTTAACTAAATCACGAATTTTGGTTGATTTGTCTTTTCTTAATATACTCATGTAAGGAGATAAAAGCTGAGGATTTGTTCTAGCAATAGCTTTTATCGCATTAAATCTAATTAATTCGTTTTTATCTTGAATAAATTGGTAAGTAAGAGGTAAATAACTGGTATTTCCTATTTCACCAATAGCCCACAATGCACTTGCACGCATGTTTTCATCGTGGTCTACCAACATATTGTTAAGAATAGCAGAAACATTATAATTACCATATTTGCAAATACCTACTATGGCATTAGCTCTTATACGGTTATTTGAATCTTCAAGATAAGGCAGTAATAGTCTTGTTACTGTATTATCTCCAAGACTTGCTATGGCTTCAACAGTATTGGCTCTAACACGAGGGTCTGGATCATTAAAGAAACTGATAAGATGTTTTATAACTTCTTTGTCGCCGACGATTCCTAATGTTTTTACTATAGCGGCTCTGACTTTTTTTGATGGGTCTTTCATCGCAGCTATTAATGCGTTTTTACCTTTTTCATCAACTTGTATGCTTTCTAAGAGCAAAGCTGATTTTAATCTTGTTTGTGGGTCAAATGAACGAAGGTCATTTATTATTTCGTCAGCAAAGCTATTATCTATCTTCTGAATAGCCTGAGCTGCCAATTTCCTGACTTCAGGCTTCATGCTGTTATAATTAATCTTATAACGTTCTTTTGTTATTGCGGCTATTTCCTGTTTTGCATAATTTCGTAAATCTGTATTATCACTGTTAATATAACGAATTAAATAGGGCGATAATCTTTGAGGATCAACACGTGTTTTTAAAGCTTTTAATAAATAAAGAACTATTTCTTCACTTGGATCTTCTAATGCTTCAAAAGCATATTGATCGGAAGTTAAGGTATGGTCGTTCAATAAACTCTTTATTGCTGCTTTTCTTACTTCCGGTGATGGGTCTTTTGAATAAGACCTAAGAATTTCAATATAACCACTTAGTTTCATTTGAGCCAATATCTCTATAGCTGCAGCTCTTACGCCACTATCATTGTCTTTTAAGAATTTTTCTATAGAAATATTATGGTAACGAGATACCAGATTTTTTCTGAATACCTCAGAGTCTTCCTCATCTTCAAAAGAATTAGACAACTTGATTGCAAGTCTCCAAAGGGTTTCATCTGCTCTGGCTGTTAGTGACCCAAGTAAGATAGAACCAAAAGAAGGTTCTGTCTTGATTAAGTAACTGTATAACTTGTATTTATCTTCAAAAGACCAGTCTTTTAGTAGGAAATATGTTTCATAAAAGTCTTTGTTTACTAATTCTAAGAATAATGGCTGTATGAGCTCTTGATTATAACTGCAAATTTCAAAGAATATCTTTCTAGCAGCTTTGTAATAGTCTTCTGATATACTGTCTTTGGATTGCATTACAGCTACAATCTGCTTTTCCCAACTTTTAACCAAAGTTGACAGGTTCTTTATGTTTGGTTCATTTTTATCTTTTAATCTTTTGTTTGTTTTTCTGATTAAATCTATTAGACAATTTGTAGCTAATTCTCGTAATTCACTGGAAGGTTCTTTTAAAAGTTCAAAAACTGCTTCATAGCAATAAGGGTCTATATGTTTTAGTAAGCTGGGAAGCGTTTTTATTTTATATCTTGAGTCTTTTATAGAAATGACGAAATCTAGAGTTGCCTGAATAGATACTCTCTGACTTGAAATTATTATCTGATCAATCAAGCCGGTTAATCCATCAATACCATTTTTTTGAACATATTCCAGTGTGTAGTTGATAACATCCTGGATATCAAAATCATTGAATTGTTCTATTATTTTTTCTTTTTTATCATCAGAAGCTTTAGGATAATAAGCTAGATAAAGAGGTATAAAATCTGGTCTGGTAAATTTTATTACCGATGAAAAATAAAAATCTTTTATCATCGGGTCAGATTGAGAAAAATTATTCTTTAATACTTCAAAAAAATCCATTTCTTCCATGATGGAAGTAATTTCAAAATAAAGATCTGAATTTTTATCTTCTGGTACACAACGTAATAAAGAGCCTAAAGCCTCGCTACCTGGTAGTCTTGATAAATGGTTGGTTATTCTTAGCTTAAAGTTATCATCTTCATTTGCTAATAAATGAACTAGTATGTCTATACATTCTGAAGTGCCTATATCGAAAAGACCGTCTATTACACTTTTTTTAATGTCTAAATCTTTGCTTTTTAATAGTTTTTGAAATAGAGGTATAGCTTCTTCTGTTCCTCTATGACCAAGTATGCTTATTATAGCCTGCTTTTTTTCTTTAACTGTATCTATAGAAGAAAGAGCATTAATCAATAATCTGTCACAATCTGCGCTATCATGATCTAATAGTGCATGATATGCGGCTTTGCTTACTTCTGCATCATCAGAATTAAGTTCATTTATTAAAATATGAGGTTCTTTTGGTTTAGAAAAGAGAGACCAAATCATTTGGGAGCTGCTGGCTTAGTGGTTAATACAGCCATTACCTCCTTACGAACGTTTTCGTCGGGGTCGAATCTTAGAGGTCTGATATATGGAGCTAAAAGATAGGGAGGAGCTATTTTTGCAAGTGCAACAACTACATTTCTTCTTACATCCGGGTCGGGATCTCTTAAAACAGAGAGAAGGAGAGTAAAAAATCTAGTATCTTTTAGTTCGCCTAATGCAAAGACTGCAGAAGCTCTCATCCATTTATCCTGATTCCTCATCATATTTATGACAGCTTCATAAATCTGGTAATAACCTAGTTTCCATAATGTTATGATTGTATTACCTCTAACACGGTTATTATCATCATATAGACATGGAATAATATCATTAATCAGAGATTGGTCACCAACAAACTGCATTGCTTCAACAGCATTGGCTCTAACTCTATCATCCTGGTCTTTCAGATAACTGACAAGCATACCTGCAACAGATGGACCGCCAATTTTTCCTAAACCCATTATAACAACGGCTCTAACCTGAGGGTCAGGGTCTGTTATTGCAACAATTAGGTTGGTTTTTAATTCTGGTGGAATAAAATCGCAAAGTATTTCGAGTATCTTTGCTGATAAGACTCTAACACGCTGGTCAGAAGCAGAAAGGTCTCTCGTTATATCTTCCATGAATGTGGGATCCATTTTGATAAGAGAGGTTCCTATTGCTAATCTGGTTTCATCGTTCATCTTGTCAAAACCGGTCATATATTTTCTGCGGGTAATATGAGCAATAGCTTTGTGAGCAGCCATCTTGACATCATTAATTGTAGATGTCATCAGTTTTGATAAAGAACCGATAATAGCTGGATGGTCTCTATCTTTAAGTTTTTCAATAGTTTGTAATACTATGTTAGAATCTGTATCTTTAAGAAGTTTTAAAAGCATTTCTGTGCCTGCTTCATTCTTAAAATGCGGCAGGTCAAGAATTTTCAATATGTTTTCTCTGACTATATAATCAGGGTCGCGCAACTTAGTTTCGATAATCTGTAAAGCATTCTGAGAGCCTGATTCCCCTAAAATCCAAAGAATTCTTGAACGTAATTCAGGGTCTTGATGGTAAAGAACTTCTGTAACAAATCTTTGAAGTCTAGGATCCATCATTAGATTGATTACTTCTGTCTGAAGGTTATGTGGAACCTCCATGAAATGTTCAAGAAGCAATGTATTTAATGTTTCGATAATATAGTTTTCAGTAGGATCAGATAGTAATTTTAAGGCAGTTTTACCTGTTTCTTCATCTTTATAGCAACATGCGTTAATTAGCAGGTTCTTTCTTTCCTCAGGTTTCAAACCTCTGAGGAAGCTTTTAACGTAATTTTCGTTGTATCTGTATAATTTTGCAAAGTTTCTTAAAATAACGTCTGGAAGATATTTACCTAGACGCAATAAACATTCCGTTAATGTTTTTATACACTGAAAATGTCTTTCTGTAAGATTCTTTTCTAGTGGATCAGTAAAGTATTTAACTCTGTCTAAGACTTCCTTACTCTTTAATTGATCAGGAGTCATTGCTTCTAATTCGTCACAGAATGTTTTTACTATTTTGCTGATTGTATCTGAAACAATAGGCGGTATAGCCTTATAAGGGTCAAGAATGAAATTGAATAAATATGGATATGATATAGGGTCAGATAATTGTTCTATTAAGTGAAGAATATTCTGACGATAACCATCTGATTTTTTCCCTAAGCCTTCGAATACTTTTTTAAAGAATTCTTCGCCATGTCTTTGTAAACATTTAAAGACGGAATATCTCATTGAAGGAGATATTGCTGGCATGGATTTTACACACATGTCTAGAAATTCTGGGCTTTTAATTTTATCAACATGTTTTGTAAATTCAACTTGAAGTATTTTCTTTTCTTCTTTTTTTGCCTCAACAGTTTCGTCTTTCATAATGTCTATGAAGATAGGAAATGTTTTAGGATTCTGTAATAGAACTATTTCTTCCAGATAAAGAATCTGCTCTTTAATAGAGAACTGGTTCCATTGCTGAAGAAGTGTGCTTAAAAGACCTGATTTCTCAACACCATATTGTATTGTTTTATGAATACCTATATCTGATGTTTTAGAAAGACATTCTGTTATTGCTTTTAAGTTGTCACTGTTGACGGCAGAAAGAATTTCTTTGAAAGTTTCTCTGAAAACCGGGTCTGGATATTTTATTAGAGTTAAAATCAGTCTTAAATCTGCTTCACTAAGGCTGTCATTCTTTGCTGCAAAAATTTCTAGAATTGAAAGACGGACATCACTATTGTCCGTTTCTTCGAATTTATTGACTAAAAATTCAATGTGCGAAGAATTCAAACAAGATATAAATTCATTTTTTGCCTTGTCTGAAACTTTTTTGTCTCTCTGAATAAGCCTAGAGAAGACCTCTTCAGGATCTTTAATTTTTCTAGAAAACCAGCCCATAAATCAAGACTCTTAATAATTGTTGCTCTTTATTTATCGACAAATAAAATCATACTATATAGTACAATATTATTCTATATTATTAATACAACTTTTTAAAGCATATTTACAACTTTTATAAACTTTGATATATTAAGTCTAGAAATTTAAAAGTGAGGCATTTACTGTGTGGTTTATTAAAAAAATATTTTGGATGCTAGTACTTCCTTTTGTTGCTCTTACTGGTGTTTTGATGTTTGCTTTCCCAGAAGAAATGAAGGAATTTAAAAAAGACCTGGTAGATATGATTGAAGAATCATGGTTAAGATGGATAGGTTTTGGTATGTTTATTGTTGCTATGACTCATCTTGTTAAAATATTTGATGGCAAGCACACAATTGTTAGACTAGCCGACCCCAATAATTAATCTTCCCAGGAAGATACCTCTACTCTATAAGATTTTACATTAGTAGGCGGATTCTTTATAGGAATCTCAAAAAGAGTGCTTTCATTAGGATATAAAACCTTATAAATATCACGTAAGGTTCCGTATTCTGAGCGAAGCTCTCTTTTATTTTTGTCTAATAATCTAGTTCTTAGATTTATTTTCTGTTTCTTTTTATCTGAAACATTTTTTAGTGTACCAACTATATATAATGTACCAAGTTCTAAATAACTGTCTATTCTAGTAATGGCAAAAGTTGGCTTTATATCTGCTGTTACAACAGCTTTTAATACTTCGTCTCTTTTCCCTGTTGTGTACTCGCCAATAACACTGTCATCATACAACTGCCATAAGGCCATATTCATTGGCTCAAGTCTTAAAGCAGTTCTGAATGCTTCTTTGGCATCTTGAAAATTGCCATCTCTCATTTTATCCAAGCCATTTTTGGCAAGAGGCAGGGCAGGGCTTGAAGAAGCTAAATTAGCTATTAGCTGTTCTTCTGATCCACTTGTTGCAAATAAAGTTTTGGGACCTTCTTCAAATGATGGTGATGCAAAAACCTTTCTTCCATTATTTATAGTATATTCTTGTGCATAGCAGTTTCCGCAGAGTAGTAACCCTAAAATAAAAGCAGAGATTAAAGATTTTTGCATTCAGATTTCCTTATCCTAATACAGAAAGCTTTTTGGCAAATGCTTCTAGTATTATTTCATAAAAACTTTCGTAACCGTAAATGATTATTCCTTCGTGAAGCATTGTGTAGGCTGCAAGTCCAGCTTCGTTTTCTTCTTCGCTTAACATGCCAAGAAGAGTTTCTTTGTCTACAACCATGCTTGTTATCGCTACATTATGCTTAGAAGGAAGCATTTTTGTTATTTCAGATTCTAGTATACTTTCGTCAAATTGTTCGTCTGATTTTATGAAAAAGAAATCTATAGTTGTTTGATAATCTTCTAAACCATTCTGTAAGTTTGCTGATGAATTATCAGATACTGAATTTATCGCATTTTCATTAGCTGTTTCTTTACAAATATTTTTTAGCGAGTCTGGGGAAATAAGTATAGCAGAAGATATTTTGCCTTTTACTTTTTCTCTAAGAAGTTTAATTATTTTTCTTAAGAACTTGCCATTGTCCGCTAATGATGTTGTGTACTTCTCAGTTGTTTGAGCAGCCCCTAATGCTAGTAAATCAGCAGTCATAGGATTGTCGGGATTTAAAGCGCATAGTTTGGCTTTGCCTTGTGGAAGTATCTGAACAATATTCTGTTGATTTAATAGATGAATTCTGTTGTAAGTGGTTCCATAAGGAAGCTTGAGTTTTTGAGAAAGTTGGTGAATTGATAAAACTCCGTCGGGGGAGTCCATAAAAGCTTTGGTAATATCTATATTGGTTTGCATAATGAAATATTATATAAGAAAATTAATTAATTATCAAATTTTTAGTAATTCTAGTCTAAGCTTGTGTATATAGCTAAAATTAGTTTTGTCAATAAATAAATTTTTTTTAGATAATTATTTTTTGTCTCTTGACAAGTTGTATTTGGTAAGGTATAATTGCTCACCTATCGCGAAAAGGTAAAAATTTGCTAATTTTGGTTTTCGGAGAAAGCCGGCTTGTTAGTTCTAGTAGATAATATAATTAAATCTTCCAGAAACCTAATTTCTAATTTATTAAATAGTGTACAAATACAGGTACCCTAGCTATTCTAGCTTGGGTACCTGTTTTATTTCGTTAGTTTCATTGTAACGATTATAGATAAAGTTAAGGAGCAAGGCAGAAAAATGATTACAAAGCAACAGCCTGTAACCGAAAAAGTTTTGATGGCCAGAGATCGATTATTCGATAAAATACCGAATCTCATCGACATTCAGCTCAAATCTTTTGAATGGTTCCTTCAGGCAGGAAAAGAACCAGGTAAGAGAGTAAAACAAGGTCTTGAAGAAGTATTTAGAGATGTATTTCCAATACAGGATTATGTAGGAAACCTTTGCCTTGAGTATCTTGATTACAATTTGGGTCTGCCAATGTGTAAAAATTGTCCGCAGGCTAAATTAAGAAAAAAATGTCTGTTTGATGACTGTAGTTTCCCTGAAAAAGATTGTCAGATTGCATTTATAGGTGATGCACCTTATAGAGTAAAGAGCAATCCTGATATGTGCCGTAAACGTGATATGACTTATTCTATCCCGTTAAATCTTCGTGTACAACTAGTTATGCAACAGACTGGTGAAGTTAAAGAACAGGAAATCTTCTTGGTTAACTTGCCATGTATGACTGAAAGAGGAACTTTTATTATTAATGGTGCTGAACGTGTTATCGTCAGCCAGTTACATAGAAGCCCTGGTGTATACTACAGTTTTAATCGTGCTAAAAAGCTTTATTCTGCCAAGATAGTTCCTTATCGTGGTGCTTGGATGGAATTCGAACTTGATCTTATGAAAGACGCTATTTTCGTAAGACTTGATAGAAAGCGCAAAATCCCGATAACTACTTTCCTTAGAACTTTAGGTTATAGCGACAATGAAAGTATTTTGGAACTCTTTGATAACAATGAAACTATTGCAAATTCTTTGAATTATGATAAACAGTCTGTAAGTCGTGATGAAGGCGAAGAAAAAGTTGCTAAGGCTGTTACCGATTCTTTAAAGGCTATTTTCAGCAAATTACGCCAAGGCGATTTGTTTGTTGAAGAAAATGCTAGAAACCTCATTAAAGGTTTGTTCTTCGATTCTAGAAAATATGACTTAGGCGATGTTGGTCGTTACAAAGTCGATAAAAAACTAAGACTTGTTGATAGATTAGCTGATCAGATTGCTTTCAAGGATATCGTAAATCCAGCTAATGGTGAAGTAATTGTTAAAGCAGACGAAAAGATTTCTAAAGAAGCTGCTGAAAAGATCGAACTTCTCCAGATTCCAGCTTATATCAAGATCGGTGAAGAACTTCGCGGTTACCGTGTAATGTACAATGCAGCCTGCGCTAACATCAATATGTTTGATGTTGAACAGGGTATCATTGATATTACTGGCAAAGTAGCTTATGAATCAATCGTTGATAAAAACAGTGGTGAAGTAATAGTAGAAAAAGGTGCTGAAGTTCCTTCCGAAAGTATTGAACACATTAAAGAACTTGGTTTTGAAAGCCTCAAGTTCGTTAAAGACAGAGTTCTTTGCACTGAAGATATTATCGGCGTTATCAGATATCTCGTAGACCTTTCTAACGGTATTGGCCGTGTAGACGATATCGACCACCTTTCTAACAGACGTATCCGCCGCTGCGGTGAACTTCTCCAGAATCAGTTCCGTATTTCTCTCTCCAGAATGGAAAGAGTTATAAAGGAAAGAATGACTATTCATGATCTTGATAGTTATACTCCACAGCTTCTCATCAACACTAGACCAGTTTCTGCTGTAGTTGATGAATTCTTCGGCAGTTCTCAGTTGTCTCAGTTCATGGACCAGAACAACCCATTAGCAGAACTTACTCACAAGAGAAGACTTTCTGCCCTTGGTCCTGGTGGTATCAAACGTGATAGAGCTGGTTTCGAAGTTCGTGACGTTCACCCCACACATGACGGTCGTATATGTCCTATTGAAACACCTGAAGGTCCAAACGCAGGTCTTATCGCTAGCTTGGCAGTATTCGCAAAAGTTGACGATTACGGTTTCTTAACAACTCCACTTTGTAAAGTTGATAAAGACACTGGTTTAATCCATTATGAAAATATGGAATACAAAGATGCCTATGATGAAGACCGCTATAAAGTTGGTCAGCCAGACTGCTACATCAGTGAAGATGGCTACATCATGGATAACACAATTCCAGCAAAATACTTCAGCGATGACTATGAATTTGACTATTTGCCAAAATCTGAAATCGAATACATGAAGTATTCGCCACTTCAGATGGTTAGCGTTGCATCTGCTTTGATTCCATTCCTTGAACACGACGACGCAAACCGCGCATTGATGGGCACTAACATGCAACGTCAGGCTGTTCCTTTGATTCAGACTGAACCCGCTTATGTTGGAACAGGTCTTGAACCAAAAGCTGCTCATGACTCTGGTGCCGTTGTTCTTTCTAGAAGTAAAGGTACCGTATGTTATGTGGACGCTGACTGTGTTAAGATTCAGCGCCCAAGCCGCAGAAAAGATGATGAAAAAGTAAAAGTAACTGAAGCTGCTTTCCGTAAGATTCAGGGCCGCAAGATTATGGATACTATAGTCGATGATCTTACTGGTGAAATCATTATTGAAGCTGGTCAACCTCTTGATATTACTTATCTCTCTAAGATAAAAGCAATTACTGATGAAGTTAGACTTCAACAGGAATCAATAGATACTTATACTCTTCAGAAATTCTTGCGCTCTAACCAGGGCACTTGTATTAACCAGATTCCAACCGTTAAGATTGGTGACAAAGTTCAGCCAGGAACTGTTCTTGCTGACGGTCCATCCACTTCAAACGGCGAACTTGCTCTTGGTAGAAACTGCTTGATAGCATTCATGCCTTGGGAAGGGTACAACTACGAAGACGCCATTATCCTTTCTGAAAGAATGGTTACTGACGATGTTCTCACTTCAATCCATATTGAAGACTACGAAACAGATGCCCGCGATACTAAGTTAGGGCCTGAAGAAATCACCCGCGATATTCCAAACGTTGGTGAAGAAGCTCTTAAGAACCTCGATGAAAATGGTATCATCAGAATAGGTTCTGAAGTTGAAGCTGGCGACATTCTTGTTGGTAAAGTTACTCCTAAGGGCGAAACTGAACTTACTGCTGAAGATAAACTCTTGAGAGCAATCTTCGGTGAAAAAGCCCGCGAAGTTAGAAATACTTCTCTTACTGTTCCTCACGGCGAACGCGGTAAGATTGTTGACATCATGATTTTCTCTCGTGATAAAGGCGATGAATTACCTTACGGTGTTAACAAACTGGTTCGTGTTTATATTGCTCAGAAACGTAAGATTACAGTAGGTGACAAGATTGCAGGTAGACATGGTAATAAGGGTGTTATTTCTAGAATAGTTCCTATCGAAGATATGCCATATCTTGCCAATGGTAGACCTGTAGACGTAATTTTGAATCCTCTCGGCGTTCCTTCTCGTATGAACGTTGGTCAGGTTCTTGAAACTCACTTAGGCTGGGCTGCAATGAATCAGAACAGACGTTATGCTACATCTGTATTCAACAAAGGCAGATGCGGAATGACTGTTATTGATAACGCTCAGGGTAAGGAAAAGATTAAACATGTTGAATTCAAGCATGTTGTTAAGAATCAAGACTACGTTATCGAACAGCTTAAAGATGTTTACGATAAAGACCCATTAAAACTTGTTGACCTTGAAGGTAAGGCAACTCTCTATGATGGCAGAACTGGTGAACCATTCGATAAGAAGATTATGGTCGGTGTAATGTACATAATCAAATTGCACCACTTGGTTGACGATAAAATGCATGCTCGTTCAACTGGTCCATACAGCCTTGTTACTCAACAGCCTCTCGGTGGTAAAGCTCAGTTCGGTGGTCAGAGATTTGGGGAAATGGAAGTTTGGGCTCTTGAAGCTTACGGTGCTTCTCATGTTCTTCAGGAAGTTCTTACCGTTAAGTCAGACGACGTTGAAGGTCGTGTTCAGGTTTACGAAACCATTATTAAGGGTAAGACAATCATGAAGCCTGGTATCCCAGAATCATTCAAGGTTGTTATTTCTGAATTACAGTCTCTTGGTCTCCAGATGGATCTCAAGAAAGATACTGAACAGGTTACTATTGATGAAGGTGGTAATGGTGGTATCCTCTCTGATTCAGACGAAGATTGGGAAGAAAATACTGATGACGAAAACGAAGATGATATTTTCTCTGATGGTAGCGATGAAGATGATGAAGACGATGATATGGATTCATCAGACGACGACGAATAATCACTATCCGGTATTAGCATAAGGAAGGAGACATAAAATATGTTAGATATGGACAAGTTCGATGCACTACAGATAAGCATCGCTTCTCCTGAAAAAATTAGATCTTGGTCATATGGCGAAGTAAAGAAGCCAGAAACTATTAACTACCGTACGCATAAACCGGAACGTGACGGTCTATTCTGCGAAAAGATATTTGGTCCTCAGAAAGACTTCGAATGTTTCTGCGGTAAATATAAAAGCGTTCGCTACAAAGGTATAGTCTGCGAAAGATGTAATGTTGAAATTACTAATTCTTCAGTAAGAAGAGAAAGAATGGGTCACATTCAGCTGGTTACTCCAGTTGGTCACATTTGGTATTCAAAGGGCAGCCCCAACTATATAGCTCTTCTTCTCGATATCTCTGCTAGAGATTTGGAAAAGGTTCTCTATTTCCAGAGCTATATTGTTATTGACCCAGGTAACCTGCCATTATCAAAGAAGCAGCTTCTTTCTGAAGAAGGAACTGCTGGTGAAATGGGTTATCGTGAACTTCGTGAAAAATACGGCGATATGTTCACTGCTAAGATGGGTGCAGAAGCAATTAAAGAATTGCTCGCAGAAATCGACCTTCAGAAACTTGAAAAAGAACTTACTGACCAGTTAAAGACCTCTACTGGAACTAAGAGAACTCACCTTCTTAAGAGAATGGAACTTGTTAAGATGTTCTCTAAGTCAATCAGCAGACCTGAATGGATGATTCTTGATGTTATTCCAGTTATTCCACCAGATTTAAGACCTATGGTTCAACTCGATGGTGGTAGATTTGCTACTTCTGACTTAAATGACCTTTATAGACGTGTTATCAACAGAAATAACCGCTTAAAGAGATTGATTAAGCTTCAGGCTCCTGACATCATTATCAAAAATGAAAAGAGAATGCTTCAGGAAGCTGTTAACGCTCTTATCGATAACGGCCGCCGTGGTAAACTTGTAACTGGTCCAAGCAACAGACCTCTCAAATCTTTGACTGACATGCTCAAAGGTAAGCAAGGTCGTTTCAGACAGAACCTCCTTGGTAAACGTGTTGACTATTCAGGCCGTTCTGTTATCGTTGTTGGTCCAAGCCTTAAGATTCATCAGGCTGGTCTTCCAAAGAAGATGGCTCTTGAACTCTTCAAACCTTTCGTAATGCAGAGATTGCAGTCTAAAGGTATTGCCGCTAATATTAAGAGCGCCAAGAAGATGATTGAAAGAGAAAAAGATGAAGTTTGGGACGTATTAGAAGAAGTTATCAAACACCATCCAATTCTTTTGAACCGTGCTCCAACTCTTCACAGACTTGGTATTCAGGCATTTGAACCAGTCCTCATCGAAGGTAAAGCAATCAGAATTCACCCACTAGTTTGTACAGCATACAACGCAGACTTCGACGGTGACCAGATGGCTGTTCACGTTCCATTGATGCTTGATGCTCAGGTAGAAGCTCGTATGCTTATGATGGCTTGTAACAATATTCTCAAGCCAGCAAACGGCGATCCAATTTCTACTCCAACTCAGGATATGACTATTGGTCTCTTCTATCTCACCATTGCTAAGCCAGAAGGTAAAGATTATCCAAAACTTACTCTCCAGCTTAATAAAGGTCTCAAATGGAAAGATTTACTCCTTAATGAAGGTCGTATCTGTGACTTCAAACTTGCTGAAGATGTTAATGACGAACTTAAAGCTGGTTTTGAATTCGATAGTAATGAAGCAGTTGAAAAACTCGCTGCTACAGATGCAAAACAGATTGTTGTATTCAGACCTCAAGTATTCGCTAGCAAAGAAGAAGCTCGCAATGCTTATGACACTCGTAACTTCAATCTCCAGTATCCGATTTACATCCGCAGAAGTGAAATCGATTCAAAAGCTACCGATTCCAGCAAGAATGAATATGTTAAGACTACAATCGGTCGTATAATATTCCAGGATGCTTTGCCAGCAGACTTCCCATTCCAGAATATGCAGATTTTGAAGAAGAACCTGCCGGCTCTCATTAAGAAAGTTTACAACAACTACGATTTGTCTATTGTTGATGAAACTCTTGATAACCTCAAGGCTCTCGGCTTCAAGTATGCAACAACCTGCGGTTTGACAATTTCTATTAAAGACTTGATTGACCCGCCGAAGAAAGCTGAAATCGTTGCTAAGTCAGACGAAAAAGTTGCTAAGATTCGTGAAAGATGGATGAAAGGCGAAATCAGCCGTGATGAAAAGAAACAGGCTGAAGTCGACGTTTGGACAAAAACAACTGAAGACGTTACAGATGACCTTGTTCAGACTCTTGAACATGATGCAAGATTCGGCGATTACAACTCAGTATACATGATGGCTTACTCAGGCGCCCGTGGTAACTGGCAGCAGATGCGTCAGTTGGCAGCAATGCGTGGTTTGATGTCAAATCCTCGTGGTGATATTCTTGCATTCCCAATTAAGTCTAACTTCCGTGAAGGTTTGAATCAGTCAGAATACTTCATCTCTACATATGGTGCAAGAAAGGGTCTCGTTGACACAGCTCTCAGAACCGCTGACTCTGGTTATCTTACTAGAAGACTTGTTGACGTTGCTCACGATGTTGTTATTACTTGCGAAGATTGTGGAACCGAAAACGGCGTTGAAGTTTCTCCAATTAGACAGAATAGAACCGCAAACAATATCATGATTGACGATATCATGGTTCCAATATCTAAACGTATTGCAGGTAGAGTATTGGCTAAGCCAATCATGAACCTTGAAACAGGTAAAGTTCTTGTAATCAAACATGGTGATGAAGACATCGCTCTTGATGCAGGTCTCTACTGCACTGATGAAATTGCAAAAGATATTGAAGATCACTGCGAATTCATTCTTCCTATAAATAAGATTACAACAGATATGATCTGTGCAGAACAGATTATCGACCCGAAGACTAACTATCTTGTTCTCAGACCTGATAGACAATTCAATGATTACGTTCTCGAAAGAATGAAAGAATGTGAATACACTGAATGTAAGGTTAGAAGTAAAATCGTTATGCGTTCTCCACTTACTTGCCGCTCTAAATCTGGTATCTGCCAGAAGTGCTACGGCGCTGACCTTGCTACAGGCAAGCTCGTAGATGTTGGTGAAGCTGTTGGTGTTATCGCTGCTCAGTCTATCGGTGAACCTGGTACTCAGTTGACAATGAGAACATTCCACACTGGTGGTGTTGCATTTGCTCAGCGTTCTTATATCAAATCTCGTTCTGCTGGTACTGTAAGCTTCGCAACTTTGAAACTTGCTAAGATTTCTGACCGTTCTAAATTTGAAATTACTTCTGGTCAGGAAACATTCGATAAAGCAGATTTCGAAAAAGGTACTAAGACTGTTGTTGTTGGTGGTTTCTTAACTATCATTGGTAAGAACAAACACAAAGATAAACTGACTATTCCTCTGGGCTCTGAAATGAAGATTAAAGACAAAGACAGAGTTACCCCAGGCACACCAGTTGCTGAATATTCTCCAAACAACATCGTAACCGGTTACTCTGGTGAAATCGTATTCGATAACATCGAAGTAAAAGATGGTATGGTTGTTTCTGAAAAGGCAGTTATTAAGGTTCTTACTCAGGAAGTTGACCCAGTAACTAAAGACTTCTTGATTGAAGACTATAAGATTCCTCAGGGTGCAGTTCTTCGTGTTGAAGACGGTGAAATCATTCACGCAGGTAACCTTATTGCTGAATCTTCTGGTCAGTCTCACGCAGCTATTTCAAGAAGCAATGGTATTGCTAAATTTGAAAATATCCGCATTAAGAATAAACAGGTTATCAGTGAAAACGGTATAATCTTCATATTCCCACCCGACAGTAAGAACGGTGAAAGAGTTGAATATGCTCTTCCAAAGAGTGTTAAGGAAGCAAAAGATGCTACTCTTAAGAGCAGTGGTTTGATTCTTAATGTTAAGAACGGTGATGAAGTAATTCCAGATCAGAAACTCCTCTCTGTAATTTCTGAATGTGATGGTACTGTTGCACTTTCTTCTGGTGGAACTAAGATTGCCGTTACTAAAGAAGCTCTCGAAGATTATGAATTCAAGGGCGAAATGGCCGCAGCTATCGATGAACAGAACAAGACCCTTTCACTTATTGCTCCATTCTCTGGCGTAGTTAAGGTTATCGCTGAAAAGGGTAATGTTAACAAGACTCTCGATAGAAAACGTGTTATCGTTAAACAGGAAATTGAATACAATGTTCCTCGTGGTGTAATTCTTAGACCTAAGGAAAATTGCCGCATTGCTAACGGTGGCGATGTCGAAGAAAATGGCGAACTTACTTCTAAATTATTTATTCAGGCTGAAATCGACGGTACTGTTGAAATCGCTAAGATTAAATCAGAATGCCGCGTTAACCTGATTACTGATGATTATGCTGATATTCTCAAGGGTGCAACTCTTGCAAGAACAGTTAATAATCGTGAAACTGAAGAAGTTATTGCCGAAGCTGGCACCGTAATTGATGATGACCTCTTCTCTATTATTGAAGAAAATCGTGGTTCAATCAGAGAAGTTTATATAGTCAAAGGTGAACAGTTGGCTGTTAATATCATTGGTGAAGATAGCCTCAAGGTTCAGTATCCTGTTCCAGCTGGCGCTGAAATCAATGTTGAAAACGGTCAGGTTGTTAAAGCTGGTGATAAGCTTGTTTCTGAAGTTGGTCCAATGGTTAGCGAAATCTCTGGTAAAGTTAACTACATTTATGGCTATAACAAGATTATCTGCGAAGAAATCATCGAAAAGATTCTTGTATATAGTGGTGTAGAATTCAGCTATCCATCTAACTTGAGCCTCAAGTTCCCACCAACAGTAACTAAAGATGGCGAATTGACTCTTACTCCAATTCCATTTGAAACCTACAGCCAAATTGAAGATACTGATGGTTCAACTGGTATTAAGATTACTCAACGTGTTCTCCATGAAAAGAAATATTCTATCACCAAAGAAATGGTTTCTCATGGTGCATTAGTCGTTGAAGACGGTCAGGAAGTAAAAGAAGGTCAGTTACTTGCAGTTCTTAAAGCTGATAACCACGGTGTTGTTCTTCTTGATCACGACTTCTCTAAAGAAGGTAAGCTCAAGAGCACAATCAAGAGTATCATCGTTCAGCCAGGTGAATCACACCAGATTCTCGACGGTGCCGAACTCAGAATTGAAGACGGTGCTAAGGTTAAGAAAGGTGAAATCCTTGCTAAGTGGGGTGCTTCAGCTAGAAAGACAACAGATATCGTTCAAGGTTTGCCACGTGTTGCAGAACTCTTCGAAGTTCGCAAACCAAAGAAAGAAGCTGTTATCGCTGAAGATTCCGGCGTAATCAGAATGACTGGTAACTCCATTACTATTAAAGACCCGAAGACTGGAATTGAAAAACCTGTTCGCATTCAGTTAGGTTCAGTTGATATTCTTGTTCATGATGGCGAATACATTGAAGCTGGCGATCAGATTTCTGATGGTAAAGTATTCTCTAAGAAACTGGTTAAAGTTGTTGGACTTCCAGTTGTTAGAAAATATATGATTGAAGAAATCTTAAGAGTTTACAAAGATCAGGGCGTTGAAATCAACGATAAGCACATTGAAATTATCGTTAGACAGATGCTCCGCAAAGTTGTAATTACTGAACCAGGTGATTCTAACTTCTTACAGAATGAATCTGTTAACGTCAGAAGATTCGAAGAAAGAGTCAGCAACCTTGTAGAAAAAGGTAAACGACCACCTGAAGGTGCTCCTATGATTCAGGGTATTACTAAGGCTTCATTGACAACTGACAGCTTCATATCTGCTGCATCATTCCAGGAAACCACAAGAGTTCTTACTAAGGCTGCAATTAAGTCTAAAGTAGACTACTTGAAGGGCTTGAAGGAAAACCTCATTATTGGTAAGCTGATTCCTGCAGGTACTGGTTTATCAGTATTGAAAGACATTGAATACAAGAATCTTCCAGTTGAAGTTGAAGCTGTTGATGAAGCTCCAAAAGAAGATTTCTACAGCTCACTTACTGATAAAGACAATGAAGATTTGAACGAACTTGAAAATTCTCTCTTCATTACCAAACCAGATGTTGGTATGCATGAAGAAGAAGACGAATGAGTTAATTCATAGTCTATAAAAAAAACGCTTGGGTTAACCCCAAGCGTTTTTTTTGTTATTTCGGACAGCAGCTTGCTCAACCTTATTCTCCTCCGCGGTCTCTGTTGATTTCTACCTTCGGATAATCTTTGAGGGAACGAGCCTTGTGCGGAGAATAGAAGGTTTCGCGTCTAGCTGTCCTTATCTATTTAGAAGTAGGGGGAGGCTTGGGCTTTAATTCAATAGAGGCGTGGCAATCCAGAAAAGATATTATAATGCTTTTGCAATGCTAATAAAAAAGGAGGATTTGCATAAAACTAAATATGTAGATATAATAAAAAAGCGGTGATTCTACACTATAATAAAGTGATAAATTAAATATACTTATTGAGATTTGCATTAGAAAAGAGTTTCTTTATGTGTGATGTAACAACTTTAAATCCTAATTTAGTAAAAAAAGCAGAAGAGTTTACTGGAATTCCTAATTCAAAAGAAGCCGTAGAGTATATTTTAAACTTGTATTTTGAGAAGAATAATAAGAAAAATTCTTTATATTCTCAGAATACAAATATTTTTGATGATAATGGAAATGAAAACCAGGAAAAACCTACGGCAATAGGTGGTATGACTAAAAAAGAATTAGATGCTGAATTAAAGAAGGGTGTTGAGTCACTAAAATCAGATAGAACATATACTGTAAATGAGGTTGATGCTGAATTTTTTAGAAATTTTGGAATATGAATGAAACGATGAATTAACTGTATACAAATGTTATTCACAAACATGTATTTTTTAGTTATAATAGCTATGAAAGGTAAATAACAATGTGCCAGCTTGATATAAGTATTCCAGAAGAAGTATTGTATGACACTAAAATGAGTCGTGATGAAGCAAATGATTATATAAAACGACTTGTTGCACTAGATTTTTACACTAATAATGGTGTGTCTATTGGTTATTGTGCTCAAATTGCTGGTATGGCTGAAGAAGATTTTATTAAATATTTAGGTGAACACAAAATATCTGTCTTTAACTATTCTAATGAATCTGATTTTATTTCAGAATTAAATAATGCCTAAGATTGTTGTTAATTCTACACCTCTTATTATTCTTTGCAATATAGGTAAACTTTCGATTTTGAAAGATTTGTATGGAGAAATATTTATTCCAGAAGGTGTTTATAAAGAAGTAACCGTAAAACAAGATTCAGCTTGTTTAAAACTTAATGAATCTCTAGATTGGATAAAAATTATAAAGATTCCTCAGAATGAAAAACTCAAAATATATAGAGCAAGATTACATTTGGGTGAAGTAGAAGTGATGTTGCTTGCTCAAAAAAATCCAACTGCTGATTTAGTGATTATTGATGATAATGCAGCAAAATCAACAGCAAAATTTTTAGGCTTAAAAGTCACAGGCACATTGGGAGTTTTATTAAAGGCTAAAAAAGTTGGTTTAATAAAAGAAATAAAACCTCTCATAGGAACTATGAAAGAAAAAGGATTTTATATAAGTGGAAAAATAGAACATTTTGTTTTAAGTCTATCTGGGGAATAATTATATATTTTCCTTATAATGCTCATTACAAGAATCTAGCAACGATAATAAAAACTCTTTGTCTTTGTAGGGTAGAGCTAAAAATCTTTTGTCTAAGTCGGTGAGTTGTACATTTGCCCCAAAATCGCCGATAAGTTCACCAACGCTTATCCCAAGAGCATTTGCTAATATTTCAATGTTTTTACTACTGGGTGTAGCATTTTTTGTCAACCATTTTGAAATTGTAGTTTGTGGAATGTTAGCTATTTTAGCAAGTTTTGATTGGTTTATTTGTCTTGCCTTTAAAATTTGTTTTAATTTTTGTTGAAAATAATTCATAACGCTAAAGCGTAATAATTGACTTTTTAATCTTAAAAGGTTAAATTATAAATACTTCTTATACGACAAAAGCCCGGCTTTTTAAGCAGGGCTTTTGAAAATATAGGCGAGGCGAGTAAAGAACTGAATCGTCGAGGCAGCTCTGCATAACTTGCAGGTCAACAGAGCTGCAACAAAGCAGAAACGTGTGCACGTTTATCTTTGTTATGTACATGATAACATAGTTAAGTGTTGTTTTCACCTGCTAATTTTTTATTTTTGGGGCAGTGAAACAATGGAACTCTTTGATAACCATACAAAGTTAGTTAAAGACGATTTATCAAAGAGTATTATTCCAAAATCAAAATTATCAATTGCAGCTTTCTGCTTCTCAATTTACGCTTATGAAGAATTGAAAAAAGAGCTTAACTCTATTGATGAATTACGGTTTTTGTTTACTTCTCCCACATTTGTTGAAGAAAACTTTCCCAAAGAAAAGCGTGAATTTTATATTCCAAAACTAAGTCGTGAAAGAAGCGTTTACGGCAATGAATTTGAGATTAAACTTAGAAACCAGCTTACTCAAAAGGCTATAGCAAAAGAATGTGCTGAATGGATACGCAAGAAAGTCACATTCAAATCTAACATTACAGAAGGTGCTGCTCTAGGTCTGATAAGTATTACATCAAAAAATGAATCTTCTGTTTATATGCCTATAAAAAGCTTTTCGACTGCTGATTTGGGCATTTCAAAAGGGAATGATTTAATCTGGGCTGTTACGAAGTTTGATTCACCTTTTAGCCAACAGTATTTACAGATGTTCGATCAGGTCTGGAAAAGCTCAAAACTTGCAAAAGATGTTACTGATGAAGTTATTGAAAAGATTACTTCTGTCTATCAGGAAAACCCGCCAGAGCTCATTTACTTCATGACTCTAAATAACATTTTTAAAGAATTTCTTGATGATATTTCCGACGATAACATCGCAAATGAAGCTACTGGCTTTAAAGGCAGTAAAATATGGAATAAGATGTATGATTTCCAGAAAGATGCTGCACTTGCTGTTATAAACAAACTTGAAACTTATAATGGCAGTATTGGCATACATATAAAATCTCATAAGGAGAAAAGATATGAAAGATGGGTATATTGAAGATTATGTTAGTGGGATAGAAGTTAAGGCATCTTCAGAGGAAGTTCAGGCTGTTCAACCATTTGAAAAGATATTAGTTGATGATTATGGTTATCCAAAAGATTTGATTATAACTCATCCACAATACAGAGTAAAAGTTAGACCCAGTGATAACAAAAAAGAGTATCCTGTAGATATTGCTGTTTTTAATAGTTCATCAAAAGATGATGATAGTGTGTATATTATTGTTGAATGTAAAAAGAAAACTAGAAAAGATGGAAGAACTCAGCTTGAATCGTATTTGAGATTCAGTAAAGCTACTATGGGAGTTTGGTATAATGGCGAGGAGAGGTTCTTTTTACGAAAACATGAAAAGGATGGACTAGTTGATTTTGAGGAAATTCCCAATATTCCGAAATATGGTCAGAGAGTTGAAGATATTGGTAAGTTTAAAAGAAAAGATTTAAAAACAACACATAATTTAAAATCTACATTTAAAGCAATAAGGAACCACTTAGCTGCTAATACTGTTGGAGCTACTAGAGATGAAGTTTTGGCACAACAGCTAATTAACATAATTTTTTGCAAAATATATGATGAACGATTTACAGAACCAGATGAAATTGTCACATTTAGAGCTGGAATAGATGAAAGTGCAAATGAAGTTAGGGATAGAATTCTTGGACTATTTAGTAAAGTAAAACGAAAATATAAAGAGGTTATGGATAAAGAAGATAATATTTCTCTTGATGCAGAATCTATTATATATGTAGTTGGAGAACTTCAAAACTATTGTCTGATAGAAGCTGAAAGAGATACGGTAGCAGATGCTTTTGAAGTTTTTATCGATCATGCTTTAAAAGGTGGTCAGGGACAGTTCTTCACACCGAGAAATGTTGTTAGAATGATGGTGGAGATTCTAGATCCTTCTGATGAAGATATAATTATTGACCCATCTTGTGGAAGTGGTGGTTTTTTAGTCGAGACACTAAGATATATTTGGAAAAAGCTTGATGAAGAAGGGAAAAAATATAATTGGAATGACGAAAATCTTCGTGAAGAGAAAATGGAAGTTGCACTTAATAAGATTTGCGGTATAGATAAAGATTATTTTTTGTCAAAAGTTACCAAAGCTTATATGGCAATTTTAGGAGATGGTAAAAGCGGACTGTTTTGCGAAGATAGTCTTGAAAGACCAGAAAACTGGAACGATAAGACACGTATAAAAATTGGAATGGGAAAATTTAGCATGCTTATGACAAATCCTCCTTTTGGCTCTAAGATTCCTGTTCGTGGTGAAGAAAAATTAAAACAGTATGAATTAGGATACAAATGGTCTCAAGATAAAAAGACAGGTAAATGGTCAAAAGGTAAATTAAAGGATAAAGAATCTCCACAAGTACTTTTTATTGAAAGAGACGTACAGTTATTATCTAATTTTGGAAAGATGGCTATAGTACTTCCAGATGGAGTATTTGGAAATGATACTTTTGGGTATATTAGAGAATGGTTAAGAAAAGAAGGGCGTATACTTGCTGTTATAGATATTCCTGTTGAGACTTTCCAACCTAATACATCTACTAAGACAAGTGTTTTGGTATTTCAAAAACTTCCTAAGAAGTATATCCCTGATAATTATGAGATATTCATGGCTATTGCTAACACATGTGGGCATGATAGGAGAGGTAATTATGTAGATAGTGATGATATTCAAAATATATCGGCTGAGTATCGTAAATGGGAAATCACACAAGATATTATGCGACAGGAGAATGCTGAATGAAGCAATTTACGACTTCGATAAATGAATTGCAATTTGGTAGCCGATTGGTTCCAAGTTTTTACTATTATGCCAAAATCCTAAAGGATGAAAATGTCAAAAAGGGGATTGAATATATTAAGTTAGGTGATTACAGTATTATTTCAGATGGCGAACACTCCGCAATTCCAAGAAATAATATAAGTGGTATAAGATACTTATATGGTAGAAATATTAAGGAGGGGGTAATAGATTTTGACCCTATATCTGATGATTCATATATATATCAATATGATTATGACAATTTTAAACGTTGCCATATCAAAGAAAATGATGTTTTGATTGCAATATATGGTACTGTTGGAAAGTCAGCTGTATATAAGAGTAGTTATGTTGGTGTTGCTGGTATTCCGAGACATATAGCAAATATAACTCTTAAAGCATCAGCACCAATAACACCTGAATATCTGAGTGCGTTCTTTAGAACAAAATATGGTAAGTGGCAGATGAATAGCTTAATGACAGGTAATATTCAGCAGTTACTATCTTTAAAAAATCTTAGAGCTTTTGATGTCCCTGTTCTTTTAGAAGCAAAAGTAAAAGAAGTAACAGAAAGAGAAAAAGAAGCTTTGAAGTGTGAAATCAAAGCACAGCAATTGTTATCTGAAGCAAAACAAATTTTTTATGATGGTTTAGGGTTTGAGGTAAAAACAGTTAAACGCAATTTTACATTTTCGGTTCTAAGTAAAGAAATGTTTGAAAATAATATTTGGTCAACAAGTTTTTATGATAAATTATATGTTAAAATGTCAGACGTTATTGCAAAATATAATTCTGTTGCTACTTTAGGTACTGTAGCAGCATTGAAGCATGGAAACGAAGTGGGAAGTGACAATTATAAGAGCTTTTCAGAAAAGAAAACTAACGATAAGGCTTTTATTAGGACTTCTGATATAGTAAACAACGAGCTTGATTTATATCCAGATTATTATGTAGATGAAGAAGTGTATCAGGATATAAAACAAGATATCAAACCAACAGACGTTGTCTTTACAAAGGATGGAAAAATTGGTTGTGTTGCAATGATAACGGAAGCAGATAATGTTATTATTTCATCTGGTTTGGAAAGGTTACGTCTTAACGCTAAGGGAAAGAAATTGGGATTAACACAGGAATATTTGTTTTTAGCATTATCTATTCCAGAGGTTGGAAGATACGCTGCAATAAGAAGAACTGTGATAGCATCTACAATTCCTCATCTACGGGAAGAAAGATTAAAAGAAATAGAAATACCGATAGAAGATAAAACGCATATTGAGAAAATCTCAAAACTTGTTGAGGATGCCTTTAATCTAAGGATACAAAGGAAAAAACTAATTCAAGAACAAGATGTAAAATTTCAAACATATTTGGAAGGTTGGTAAAAGAAAAGGTTTCTTATAATTATTTTTTTATTAATTGTCATCTTACTAATTAGTTTTTCTATAAATTGTTACTATATAGAAGTTGTAAAGAATATAAGTGCTAAAACAAGAAAAGCTCCTGATGTAAAAAAATTACTTATATTTTCATTAAAATCTTCAATTCTTTCTTCTCTTATTTTTCCGTTAATTATTTTTACCATAAAAGCTTCATAACTTGATGAAAAATTTTTTTCTAAACTTTTATCATAATTTGGCATAATTGCTTTATTTTCACAGTCTGTTTTGGTTTTTCCATGAACTTAAAAGAATACAGATTTATCTTCTCTCATTCCGTCAGGAAGTTGGCAGGGGTATGAGAATCTGCTTAGACAAAGATGGTAACCGAATGGATTACATAACTTGCGATAGGGATTTCCATAATATAAATTGTCTAACTGTAATTGCCAACGAAAGCTATGCAAGCTTTGTGAGCGAGTTGCAGAAGCAGATCAAAGAAGTGCTTTACGATAGACCAACAGAAGTTGGCGAAGATTTCTTCTACAAAAAGGAAGTTGCTTATAAACTACCTGATGGCACATATGAAAAACATGAACTTACATTGCATGAGGCAGTTGCGATTTATGACTATTGCACAAGCAATAATTATGTTGATAGGGCAGGGCATATTACTGAAAAGTATCGCGAAGATACGGCTTCTGGTAAGCTAGCAAAGCTTCCAGAACAATTAGAGCCTTACTCTGAATTTATACATAAGCATTTACAAGGCGTTTTTGATAAGAAGCAATTTGATGATATGGTCGGCAACGCTAATCAGCCAAAAGTTGAAGACAAGGGCTTGAATGATAACTTCAAGAAAGATGATTTCAGAAAGCTTTGGAGCATGATAAATCATAAATATGTATATCATGTTGATTACGACAGCAATTTACTTATAGAAAAAGCTATTGAGGCAATTTGCAAAAACGACTTTTATGTTACCAAACTTCAATATACTAGAACTATTGGCGGTCAGACCGATAAAATGAAGCAGGAAGATGTTAAGAATGGAACTTCATTTGTTGAAGAGTCTACTAATAGATTTATAGCTGAATACCCTGCCGAAACCAACACAAAGTATGATTTAATCGGTCAGATAGCTAAAGAAACTCGTCTCACAAGAAAAACGGTAGCATTGATTCTGAACGGTATTACTATTGATAAATTTCATCTTTATGCTATGAATCCAGAAGACTTTATTAAAAAAGCTACAAAAGCTATTAACGATGTTAAAGCTAAGCTTATTGTTGATAACATTGTTTATCAGCAGACTAACGAAGTTTATACAGATGGCATCTTTGAAGATAACTTGGAAAAGGATTATAAATTGGCTATTCCGACGAATAAGCATATTTCTGATTATATCTTTAAAGGAAGCCAATTAGACAGCAAGATCGAGGAAGATTTTGTAAGAGAATTGGAAAAAGCCGAAGAAGTTGAAGTCTACGCCAAACTTCCTACCAGGTATCAGATTCCAACGCCTGTAGGCAATTATTCTCCTGACTGGGCCATCTGCTTTAAGAGAGATGCTAAGAATATCAAACATATTTATTTCATCGCTGAAACAAAAGGCTCTGTAGAAGCAAGTGATCTGCGACCTGTGGAACAGGCAAAAATCTCTTGTGCCAAAAAGCTTTTCAGCCAGATTTCTAACGAAGAGATTTGCTACCATGAGGTCAACAGCTTCAAGAGTATGATGGATATTCTAGAGGCTAAAGCCTCGTAGGGTGTAGGGCTTAGGGAATAAGGAAAATGCGACCTTAAGTGTAAGAGTTGAAAAGGAATTAAAAGTTGAAGCCGAATCAATTCTTTAAAAGCTTGGTATTTCAGTTTCAGTATTAATAAATTCTTTATATAGACAAATCCAACCTTTCTAACTCTTCCAACCCTTCTAACCCTTCCAACAAAATATTTTGTGTACATAAATTTTTCCCCAAAAAAAATAAAAAAAATCTTGAAAGTACGATGAAAAGTCATTGACAGAGATTTAAAAAAGTGATATTATCCTTGAACTAATCCTCTCAAAGGGCGGATTAGCACACAACAGTATGTTGTGTGAATCTTAATAGGAAGGTGTTAGTCGTGCCAACAATTAACCAACTTATTCGTAAGTCTAGACAAATTGTTAAGTACAAATCTAATTCACCAGCTTTGGACAAATGCCCACAGCGCCGTGGTGTTTGTACTGTAGTTAAGACAACTACACCGAAGAAGCCAAACTCAGCTCTTCGTAAAATCGCAAGAATCAGACTTACCAACAAAATCGAAGTTACTGCTTACATCCCCGGTATCGGCCATAACTTACAGGAACACTCTGTTGTTATGATTCGTGGCGGTCGTGTTAAAGACTTGCCAGGTGTTCGTTACCACATCATTCGCGGAGCTCTTGACTGTGCAGGCGTTGCAAATCGTCAGCAGTCTCGCTCTAAATACGGCGCAAAACGCCCGAAGAAATAAGGAGAAGTAAATCATGCCACGTCGTGGTCACATTACAAAGAGAGATTTAACTCCTGATTCAGTCTACAATTCTAAGCTTGTTACCAGATTCATCAACAATCTTATGTATTCTGGAAAGAAATCTATCGGTTCTAAGATTTTCTACGATGCAATCGAAATGACTGCTAAGAAGAGAAAAGAAGACAATGCTCTTGAACTCTTCAAAAAAGTTGTAGATACTGCTAAGCCAATCGTTGAAGTTAGAAGTAAACGTATCGGTGGTGCTAACTATCAGGTTCCTATCGAAGTTAAACAAGACCGTGCAATCGCACTTGCTTTCCGCTGGATTCTTAAGAATTCAAGAGCTCGCAAAGAAAAATCAATGGCTGAACGTCTCTGTGGAGAATTCGATGACATTCTCAACAACACTGGCGCAACTATGAAGAAGCGAGACGAAGTTCACAGAATGGCTGATGCTAACAAGGCATTTGCTCACTTCCGTGTTTGATTAAATCCTTAAAATTGGGCAATAGTTAAGGTAACAGAAAATGACCGCAACCCATGATATGAACAAAATACGTAATATAGGCATCTGTGCTCACATTGATGCTGGGAAAACAACAACAACTGAACGTATATTGTTCTATACTGGAAAAGCCTATAAAATCGGCGAAGTACATGAAGGCACTGCTGTCATGGACTGGATGGTACAGGAACAAGAACGCGGTATCACTATTACTAGTGCTGCAACAAAATGTCACTGGTTAGACGTTGATATCAATATAATTGACACCCCAGGTCACGTAGATTTTACTGCTGAAGTGGAACGCTCATTAAGAGTATTAGACGGAGCAGTTGTAGTTTTCTGTGCAGTAGCAGGCGTTCAACCACAATCAGAAACAGTTTGGCGTCAGGCTAACAAATACAGAGTTCCTAGAATTGCATTCGTAAATAAAATGGATAGAATAGGGGCCAACTTCGAAAAAGTAGTAGGGCAGGTAAAAGAAAAACTCAATGCCACTCCTCTTCCCTTAGTTCTTCCAATAGGTTCTGAAGATTCATTCAAAGGTCATGTAGATCTTCTAACAATGAAGGCTCACATTTGGGATGAAGACGCAGTTAAGTCTCACGGTGCAGAATTTAAAAAAGTAGATATACCAAGTGAATATCTAGAACAGGCCAAAAGTGCCAGAGAAAGCTTGATTGATGCAATCAGTGCTTATGATGATGAAATTCTTGAATTGGCTCTCGAAGAAAAAGAAGTGCCTTTGGAATTAATCAGAAAAGCAATTCGTAAAGCAACTATAGAAAACAAAGTAGTTCCAATGCTTTGCGGTTCTGCATTTAAGAATAAAGGTGTTCAAGACTTACTAGATTCAGTAGCTTATTATCTGCCATCTCCTCTTGATATTCCTCCGGCAGTAGCCTATAAAAAAGGAACTCATGAAGAAGTAGATATAGTTTCTGATCCAGAAGGTCCGTTCTCAGCTCTCGTATTTAAAATTGCCACAGATCCTCATGTTGGAAAACTGTGCTATATGAGGATTTATTCAGGTAGTATTGAATCTGGAAAAGTCGTTTACAATGTTACTAGAGAAGGTCGAAAAGAAAGAATCGGTCGACTCCTGCAAATGCATGCAAACCAGCGCCAGGATATTCCCCGTGCTTCCGCTGGTGACATCGTTGCTGTCGTCGGTTTGAAGCAGGTTGCCACCGGAGATACACTTGCATCTGCTCCAGATCAGCCAACTCTAGAAAAAATCACTTTCCCTGACACAGTTATTTCTGTTGCAATCGAGCCAAAGACTCAGGGTGACTTGTCTCACCTTACTGAAGTTCTTGAAGCTCTTATGAATGAAGATCCGACTTTTAAAGCTAAAATAGACGCAGATACTGGTGAAACTTTAATTTCAGGTATGGGTGAACTTCATCTTGAAGTTATCGTAGATAGAATTTTGCGTGAATTTAACGTAAAAGCAACTGTAGGTAAACCACAAGTTGCATATAAAGAAGGAATCAAAGACAAAGGTAAAGGCGAATGCGTATATGAACGCCAAATCGGCGGCAAAAATCAATTTGCTTCCGTTAACGTTGAAGTCGAACCTCTTGAAAGAGGAAAAGGTTTTGCCTTTGAAAACGGCTTGGATGCTGAAGTTCTGAAGAATTTGCCAAATATTTTTGTTAATTCTATAGAAAAAGGTTGCCAAGATGCCATGAATGATGGTATCCTATGTGGCTTCCCGGTAGTAGATGTAAAGGTTCGTTTGGTTGGCGCAATGCAGCGTGAAGGTGAAAGTAACGAAGTTGCTTTCAAGATCGCAGCTTACGAAGCAACTAAGAATGCTTTACGAAATGCCAAAGCAGTTCTGCTTGAGCCCTTCATGAAAGTTTCAATTGAAACCCCTGAACAATACATGGGTGATATAATTGGAAACATGAACTCCAGACGCGGCAAGGTAATTAACATGGAAATGCGCGATGACATCAGAGTTATCGACTGCCATGCTCCATTATCAGACATGTTTGGATATTCAACTCAGTTGAGGTCACTTTCACAGGGTAGAGCAACCTTCACCATGGAGCTCTTGCACTATGATGAAGCCCCGAAGTCAGTTATTGAACGTATTCTAGGCGTTAATTCATATGGACAGCAAGCCGCTTTTGCAGCTACTGAAAATATTTAAAAAAACGCTTGTCATTAATCACAGGAGATAGTAAAATGGCGAAACAAAAAATGCGCTTGACTCTCAGAGCATTCGATCACAGATTACTTGATGAGTCAGTCACCAAGATTTGCGCTACCGTTAAGAACAGCGGTACTAAGTATTCCGGTCCCATCCCGATGCCGACCGAAATCCGCAAATATACAGTTCTTCGTTCACCCTTCGTCAACAAAGACGCACGTGAACAGTTTGAAATGAGAATTCATAAACGCAATTTGGATTTGTTGAGTCCATCTGGTCAGACAGTTGACTCACTAATGAATATGGACCTTCCGTCTGGCGTAAACATCGAAATTAAGATGTTGTAATGGAAGGCAACTAGGAGGAAAAAAATGGGCGTTAAGGCAATATTGGGCACCAAAGTTGGTATGACCCAGATTTTTACAGATGATGGAAACGTAGTTCCAGTAACCGTAATCAGCGTTGGTCCTTGCACTATTATCCGCAAGGGTGAAAAATCTGTTCAGGTCGGTTATCGTGAAGTAGCTCCTGAAGCAGTTAAGCGTTTGCTTAATCAACCAATGCGTATGTCTTTCGAAAAAGCTGGTACAAAACCATTCCGTTTCGTAAGAAGCTTGCCCGCTGACGGACTTGAAGCAATTGAACCACTCACCGAAATCAATGTTTCAATGTTTAAAGAAGGTGACTCAGTTATAGTCACTGGAACCAGCAAGGGTAAAGGCTTCTCTGGCGCTATGAAGCGTCACAATTTTAACGGAGCTAACACTACACATGGTCAGTCTGACCGTGCTAGAGCAACTGGTTCTATGGGTACCGCTACAGATATGGCTCGTACAATAAAGGGCAAAAAGCTTCCCGGTCAGTTCGGTAATGTTCGCCGCACTATCAAGGGCCTCAAAGTCGTTAAGATCGATGAAAAGAAGAATCTTCTTCTGGTTAGAGGTTCCATCCCCGGAGCTACAAACGGTCTTGTTATCGTAAGACAGCAAGCTTAATGTGAACGGAGTTAAACATGGAAACCAAAATTTTTAATATGAACGGAACCGAAAATGGTTCAATTACTTTGAATGATGAAGTCTTTGCAGTTGTTGCTCATCCACAGAACATCAACGATATCGTAAAGGCTCAGTTGAACAATGAACGTCTTGGCACTGTTAACACTCTCACTAGAAGTGAAGTTAATGGCAATGTTAAGAAGATGTTCAAGCAAAAAGGCACTGGTCGTGCAAGACAGGGCGACATCAAGTCTCCACTTCATGTAGGTGGTGGTATCGCTTTTGGTCCTAAGTCTAAGACTTATGATCAGCGTCCTCCAAAGAAGGCCGTTGATAAGGCTATTAAAGGCGTTCTCTCTATTCTCGCTAAAGAAGGCGGAGTTCGCGTTATCGAAGGTCTTGATTTTCCTAACGGCAAAACAAAAGATGTTTCTAAATTCATGAAAGACCTTAAACTTGATAAGGCTCTCCTTGTTGTTCCACAGATTTCAGATAACACTAAGCGCGCTGTAGCCAATTACAAGGGCGTTAAGGTTGTAACTCCTCTGAATGTTAATGTAGTAGATTTGCTCAAATATGGCCATGTAGCCATTAATGTTGAAGCAGTTAAACCTCTCCAGGAGGCTCTTGTAAAATGAAAACTCCTCAAGATATCATAATTCAACCTATCGTTTCAGAAAAAAGTTATGAACATATGGCTGACGGTGTTTACCAGTTCAGAGTTGCTAAAACCGCTAACAAAGTAGACATCAAGAACGCTATAGAAACTATTTTCAAAGTTTCAGTAAAGAAAGTTAACACTACTACCGTTGTCAGCAAACCAAAAAGACGCGGTGTTTTCCAAGGCTACACTCCTTCTTGGAAGAAGGCTGTAGTTACTCTCAAAGAAGGCGATAAGATCGATTTCTTTGAAGGTATTGCATAAGTGCAAAGGAGATTGTCATGAGTTTAAAAGTTTATAAACCAATTACTCCTTCACGCCGTTTTATGACTGGTTTCGATTTTAGTGATATTACCACTAATAAACCATATAAACCTTTGTGTGAATGGTTAAAAACTACTGGCGGTCGTAACCATCATGGTCACGTTTCCTTCCGTCATCGCGGCGGTGGACACCGCACACTTTATAGAATTATTGATTTTAAGCGCAATAAAGATGGTATCCCTGGTAAAGTAGCCACTATAGAATACGATCCAAATAGAACTTGTCGTATTGCTCTTGTTAACTACAAAGATGGTGAAAAGAGATACATCATTGCTCACGAAGGCATTAAAGTCGGTGACATTATTGAATCTGGTATTCATGCAGATATTCTTCCAGGTAACTGTCTCCCACTCAGAAATATCCCTCTAGGTTCTACTATTCACCATGTAGAATTCAAACCTGGTAAGGGTGCTCAGATTGCAAGATCTGCTGGCGTTAGTGCTCAACTCGTTGGTAAAGAAGGCAAATATGCTCAGATTAATATGCCTTCAGGCGAAATGAGAATGGTTCTTCTTGATTGCCGTGCTGTTATCGGCCGCGTTGGTAACGCTGACCATATGAACGTAACAGTTGGTAAAGCTGGTAGAACTAGATGGAAAGGCATTCGCCCATTTGTTCGTGGTTCTGCTATGAACCCATGCGATCACCCACATGGTGGTGGTGAAGCTAAGACTAGCCGTGGTAGAACTCCTGTTTCTCTCTGGGGTAAACCTGCTCAGGGTTACAAGACCAGAAAGAAGAAAAATCAGACTGATAGACTGATTATATCTAGAAGAAAGAAGTAAGGGAGAATAGAAATGGCTAAGAAAGCTCCATTTGTATGTGCAAGACTAGTAAAGAGAATTCAGGAAATGAATGCTGCTGGCGAAAAACGTCAGATTAAGACTTGGTCTAGAGCTTCAACTGTATATCCTGAATTTGTTGGTCATACCATCGCCGTTCATAACGGTCGCAAACATGTTCCTGTTTTCATTACTGAAAACATGGTTGGTCATAAGTTGGGTGAATTCGCTCCAACAAGAACCTTCAAAGGTCACGCCAACGAAAAAGCTGTAAAGCTTAAATAAGTTGAAGGAGAACTAGGATGAAAGAAAAGATTAAATCTTTACGAATTGTTGGCGTAACAATTCCTGAAGATGATGATATATTCAATGGTCTTAAGAAGATAAAGGGTCTTTCTACTGAACATAGCGAAAACAAGATAGAAAGAATTCTTACTAAGGCTGGTCTTTATACCTATAAGATGAAAGATACCAGAACCGACAAGACTAAGGGTGCTAAGCCAACTACTGCTAAACGTTCTTTTGTGAAAGTTTACCCAAAAGTTGCTGACCTTAGCTGGAAAGAAAAAGCTAGACTTATCGATCTTCTTGAAATGCCTCGTGCTGTTTTGAGAAATATCCATACTAGCCCCAAGAAATTAAGACTTGTCGCTGACGCTATTCGTGGTAAAAAAGTTGATGAAGCACTTGCTATGCTCCAGTTCATGGAAAAGGGCGGCGCTCCAACAATTTTGAAGCTTTTGAAATCAGCAATCGCTAATGCTGGTGCAAATCACGAACTTCGTGCTGATGATCTCTATGTTGCCAAAATCACAATTGATGGCGCTGCAACTATGAAGAGATTTATGGCCCGTGCCCGTGGTAGAGCTGCTAGAATCAGATGCAGAACTTCTCATGCTAAGATCGTTCTTCGCGAAACCAACGAAGCAATCTACAGAGAATTGAAGAAAGAAACTGCTGCAACTGCTGCTAAGAAGTCAGTTAAGAAAGTTGCAAAGAAAGCTACTACCAAGAAGACCGCTGCTAAAGCTCAGGGAGGTAAAGAATAATGGGTCAGAAGATTAATCCAGTTGGCATTCGCCTTGGTATTACCAGAACCTGGGATTCAAAATGGTTTGCTAAACGTGCTGACTATGCAAAATATGTTCATGAAGATGTTAAGATTCGTGATTTCATCGACAGAAAGACTTTCCGCCGTGAAGGTATCAGCAAGATTGAAATCGAACGCAAATCTAACAGCAAAGTAAGAGTAACTATCCACACCGCAAAACCAGGCGTTATAATTGGTCGTGGTGGTGAAAAAGTTGAAGTTTTGAAGAAAGAACTTGAACAGCTTACTAATAAAACTGTTTTCTTGAATATTCAGGAAATCAAGCAGCCAGATACAGAAGCAAAACTTATTGCTGAAAGTATCGCTATGCAGCTTGAACGTCGTGTTTCTCATCGCCGTGCAATTAAGCAGGTTATCAGCAGAGCTCTCAGAGCTGGTGCTAAGGGTGTTAAGATCCTTTGCTCTGGTCGTTTGAATGGTGCTGAAATCGCTAGAAGCGAATGGGTTCGTGAAGGTCGTGTTCCACTGCACACTCTTCGTGCTGACATTGATTATGCTACTGATACAGCTATTACAACTTTCGGTTGTGTTGGCGTAAAAGTATGGATTTTCAAGGGCGAAAAGATTGGCAAGACTCACCTTTATAATAACGAAGCAGCCGCTCCTGCTCCGTCTAGCAAGAAGTAAGGAGATAACCCATTATGTTGATGCCAGCTAGAACAAAATTTAGAAAACAACATCGTGGCAGAATGACTGGTATGGCCAAAGGCGGCAAATACTTAGCATTCGGTTCATTCGGTTTACAGGCTCTCGATTGCCACTGGTTGACCAGTAATCAAATCGAAGCAGCTCGTAAGGTTATTACTCGTACTGTAAAACGTACTGGTAAGATGTGGATTCGTATTTTCCCGGATAAGCCAGTTTCTAAGAAACCTCTTGAAACTCGTATGGGTAAAGGTAAAGGCGCTCCAGAATTCTGGGTAGCAGTTATCAAACCAGGTAAGATATTGTTCGAACTTGAAGGTGTTCCGGAAAACGTAGCAATCGAATCATTGACACAGGCAGCTAATAAACTTCCTATTCGTTGCCAGGTTGTCTCTAACAATAATTGACAGGTGGTAGGTGCCAAATGAAGAATCGAGAAAACTTTTCTGAACTTAGCGAAACCGAACTCGAAGAAAAGTTCAAACATTATAAAGAAGAATTGTTCAATCCTAGATTTCAGGCTGTAACAGGCCATCTTTCTAATCCTTCAAGAATTAGTCTTGTTCGCCGCAATATTGCTCGTGTAAAGACTTATCTTGCTCAGTTAGAAAGAAATAGAATCCAGGGTATGCTTAAGAGTGAATACGATGCTCTTATTAAAGAAGAAAGCATCGATACTATGAAGACTCCTCTTTCTGAAAAGATTTCTAAGCTTAAAGCTAGACTTTCTGCAAAAGCTCGCAAAGTAAATGCTGATATTAAAGCTAACTGCGACAAGAAAGTTGCTGAATTGCTCAAGAATATTCGTGGAGAAGTTTCTAAGAAGCTTCAGGCTCTTAAGAAGGGCGAAGATAATCAGCAGCTCTCTGCTGTTTCTAGACGCTTAAGAGACAATAAATGCAGTATTCGCAAGAAATTCCTTGATAAGCTTACTGAAATGGGTATAAACGATGCTTCTAAGATAGCAACATTGAAAGATAGCAAGCGTGCTAAATTACGTGAACTCGAAAATATTAGAGTTCTTCAGCGTGAACTTAGCACAGGTGGACTTAATGAACTCTTTAAGCAAATTGCTAGAGACGGTCATAAAGAATGACATCTGCATAAGTAGGAGCATTGAAAAATGGAAAACAAAAAAACATTACGCAGAAGCCGTGTTGGTAAAGTAATTGCTGATAGTACTGAAAAGACTGTAAAAGTTGAAATCGAAGGTATTGTTCAGCATCCAAGATATAAAAAATACGTTAAGAGACATACTAACTTCTTGGTTCATGATCCAGAAGAAAGATGTCATGTTGGCGATATAGTTCGTATCGAAGAATGCAGACCTGTTAGCAAGAATAAATCATGGGTTGTTCGTGAAGTCGTTAAGGCTGCAGAAACAATTAATGAATAAGGAGAAACAGCGATGATTACTCAAGAAACCGTATTAAAAGTTGCTGATAACTCTGGTGCTAAGAAACTTCTCTGCATCCGCGTTTGTGGTTGTGCCGGCAGATCAGTTGGTCATGTTGGTGATGTTATTGTAGCTTCTGTAAAAGATGCTATTCCTGATGGCACTGTAAAGAAAAAAGAAGTTGTTAAGGCTGTTATAGTTCGCACTGCAAAAGAAACTCGCCGTGCTGATGGCAGCTTCATCAAATTCGACGATAACGCAGCTGTTATTATTGGTAATGATAATAACCCACGTGGAACTCGTATCTTTGGTCCTGTAGCTAGAGAACTTCGTGAAAAACAGTTCATGAAAATCGTTTCTCTTGCTCCAGAAGTACTCTAAGGAGCTGTTAAGATGATTAAGAAACAAAAAGTACGTCGTTCAGTTCAGCATCCTCACATTAGAAAAGACGATAAAGTTGTTGTAATTTCTGGTGAAAATAGCGGCAAAACTGGAAGAGTTTTATCTGTTAATCCAGAAAAAGGTACTGCTGTTGTTGAAGGTCTCAATATGATTAAAAAACATATCAGACCCAACAAAAATGTTGGCAAGGGCGGTATTGTAGACAAAGAAGGTCCTATTGCTTTATCTAATCTTTGTCTTCTTGTAGACGACAAGAGAACTCATGCTAAGATGGTTGAAAACAAGGCTAAAGAAAGTCCTAACAAACCAAACAGAGTTCGTGTTGATGCAAAAACTGGTGAAAACCTCTAATCTAGATTAGAATAAAAAAAGGTCATCTGTTAAAGATGACCTTTTTTTTATACTTGTTAATAGGTGTTTTTTTTAGTTTTTATAGATTTTCTGACAGATTCAGAAGCTTGCTGGTTATAATATCGTTATCGCCTTGAGCGTTTAAACCTCTTCTTATTGCTTCTTTTGCTTGATCTTTATCGCCTTTATCTAATAAGAAAAGTGCTAAGTAAAGATTGGCTTTGGGATTATTAGGATCGTTTTTTATGCAGTTGTATAAAGATGAACGACCGTAATCTTCTGCTATTTTTGCTTCTTTTAATTCATTGGAGTCTAATAAAGATTTTGAAATGGCTAGATAAGTTCTACCTTCTTCTGCTTCATCATTATCTTTTTCGAAAAATTCCAAAGCATACACATAAGAACCTTTATTAAGCAAATATTCACCATTAATCTGATTTAGAGCATTATTGATTTTTAATATTAATTCTCGAGTTTCACTGTCCTTGGGTTGAATTTTACTTGCTAAATCTAAGGCTGTTAAATAGTGTCCGGAATCAAAGGCAAGGTTTGAAGAATATTTAAGTTTTGAAGCTTTACTGTTCAGCTTAATACCGTTTTCGTAAATGTTTTGAAGAGAATTGTATATATCGTCTGATACACCTTTTCGTAGTGAAAGTATATGGCTACCGTATTTTTCGAAATCACATTTATAAATATAAATAGCAGCACGTGTTAACTGAACACTTAAAAGTTTTTTTTCATCTTTATCTGCGACAGCTAAAGCAGCTGCTACATCAAGATAAAAATTGGCTTCATCAAGTTGGTTTTTTTCTAATTTAGTGTAGGCTTCGTCTAGATTAATAGAAAATGAACTAGAAAGACTTTCTAAGAATTTTTCTTTTGAACAATCTTCAATAATATCATCTGTGTTTATAATTACTTGCTTGGCAGGTTGGATAGGGGGCTTTGTAAGTAATTTTTCGTTTTTAAACTTTAGTGAAGATTTTAGTTCCTGAGAATGCTTTGGTTTACTCCAATTTGCAACATAGGGTTTAAAAGATAGTTCTGTTTCTTGTTCTATCTGTAAATTAGAGTTTTTTTTTCAGGAAGACTGAAGTTTTCCGAGGTATTATTCTCAGATATTGGCTCTATTATAATAGGTTCAATGTAATCATCTTTTTCTTTTGAAGAATTGTCTTCTTTGACTTGATTTACCCTATTATGATTCTTGCTTGGTGCCTGTATAGCCATGGGTGCATCAATATTATCTGTTTGTTGTGATTCTTCTTTTTTTTCTGCTAGTTTTCTTGCTTTTGCTCTTTTTAGTATTTCTTCTTTTGTAGGAAGTTTTACGGTTACATTTTCTTTTTTATCTTTATTCTTAGAAATAAGTTTTTCTATTCTTTCATCGTTTAAAATAGATGATTTATTGTCTACTGGTTTTTCTTCTTGTATTATTGCAGGTTCTTCTTTTGTGTCAACGACTTGAGGAACAGGAATGTTATTTAAATTGTAATCAGTTTCAAAAGTCTGATTGTCTGTATTTTTATATAATGAATTCAGCTCTTTAAGAAGCTTATTTGCTTTTGTATTATTGGGGTCTTCTTCTAATACAAGCATCAGCAGCTTTTCTGCTTCAAGATAATTTCCATTTTTAATGTATACTTTTGCACATATTATTTTCGCTGTTTTGCTATTGGGATTGTTTGATATGGTATTATTTAGTATAGAATCAGCAGCAGATTCCTTCTTGGGACTAAAAACATTTTGAGAATAAGAAGGTAAAGATATTAATAAAGAAGAGGCAATAATATAAAGTAAATATTTATTCTTAATGTAAAGCATATATCTACTATAACACAAAGAATCAATGTTTAACCACAATATTTTTTAGGGATTAAGAGAATGAGGGAGGAAGGGATTTAGGGAGAAGCTAAGCGTAGCTTGGCAAGGTTGAGCAAGCAACTGTTCGCTTTTAAATGAATTGAGATTTAAGATATAAGACCAAAAATGGAGATATAAGATAAAAGATCTTATGTTTACCAAATAAAAAGAGCGCTGAGTAAATAAATTCGCTCTGCGCTCTATGCTCTAAGCTCTATGTTCTAGCAATATCAGAACTTACTATATACTTCGGTCCAGAAAAGCTGTTCGTCTTTTAATTTTTGATCTGTTTCGTCTCTACAATCACTTTTATCTGCATTAGTGTAGCCTAACGAAAGTCTTGTGCTTGGATCAAACCTATACTTGTATTCAAGAGTTGATATTTTTGCATCAAGTTTATTATAGCCAGCCATATTCCAGTTATCACAATAATCACCATCAGGGGTAAAGCCTGTTTTAACTTGTTTATGATTTTCTTTTACAATATCATAGGCAAATCTAAGTGATTGATTGTTGGCAAATGAATATTCCAATTGGAGTTTAAGATTTGAAGTATTGTAAAACTTATCGTTGAACATTCCTCCGAGAAGGTTGTGAAATCTTGCTATATCATCAAATGGAGTTGTGCGACCGTCTACAGAACCTTGATTCTTATCTAATGATATTATACCGTCAAAATATTTGTCAGCAGTAGTGTAAGCTGCTTTTAACTTAAAATTTGAAGAGGCATCGTAGGCTAAGGCAACATGTTCCATATAACCAGTAGCTTTATCTTTTCTTCCTTGGTTATACATATTTTTACGTTCATTAGTGCTGGAAACCATAGCAACATCATATTTTAGTTTACCGTCACTGGTCACATTTCCGCTACTACCTATTTCTGCAATTTGTTGTTTTCTATTTTTGTATTGTAATTCTGCAAAAACTACTTCACCGTTTATATCTGTAGTTACATCATAATAATTTTTAGTGTCATGTTCATATAAACCAGCATATATATTATGACCTTTTGCATTTACATCTGCATTAACATTTAAAATCTGTTGACCTTTTTTGTTGGGGTTAACACCGTTGTCATAATCAGCAAAAATAGCATTTGCAGTGATATTAACATCACCAGCTTTTGTACCGTATGTAACTGCATCAGCATAGTCATTAATAACTAAGGCATGACCATGAGACATAAAGTCTCTACCAGCTTGTAAATAATCATTATCATTGAATACTTTATTGACTTTTATTTTTGCTATTTCTACTTCATTGCTCCCTCTGGCTCTTCCAAAAGGAGTTTTGCTTGTTCCATTGTAGTCTCCGCCATATGGGTCTTTAGCCTTAATGTTCTGTATTCTCGGATTATCATTATTTGAATCTAAATCTTTATCATAGGCAACATATTGAAAATCAGCTTCTACTTTATCAGAGGGTTTTGCATTGAAACCAATTCTTACTTGAACATTTTGGAAATCGTCAGCATTCATTTCTGTTTTCTGATAGTCTATGTTTTGTAAAAGAATGTCTCCTGTTACTTTTAATTTTCCTAATCTGTCTAATCTAGAATCAATTTCTGTGTTCTTCTGGCTAACTTGATCTTTTAAATCTGATATATCTTCTTTGTTTTGTTTTACATCAGTTTTTAAATCTGCAACGTCAGATTTAATATTCTTTATATCTTCTGATATAGATTCTATTTCTGTTACAAATTCAGAAACCAGATCTTCTAAGGTCTTGAGGTCCTTCTGGCTGACAAAATTGCCGTTTTCGGTTAGTTCCGCATATCTTTCAAGCATTCTGCTGACAACTACAGCGAAAGAGTATCTTGTTAAAGGTTTGTTTCCTTTAAATGTACCATTAGGCAAACCTACTACTAAACCTTTTTGAGTCAGGTCTTCAACAGCTTTATATGCCCAGTGATTGGTTGGTACATCAGAATAGAGTCTTGATTTATTAGATGCTGCGTTAACGCTTGTGATTGCTGATGCCAAGAGCAGAGCAACAATGAATTTATTTAGTTTTCTCATGATAACCGCCTAATTTAAAGAAAATATTATCCTTCATGAATCTATTTAATTTTGTTCTATTGTGAAGTGATTTTTTTTTAAGTTAAAAATAAGATATAAGATATAAGATTTAAGATTTAAGATATAAGATTTAAGATTTAAGATATTTGTAGTCTACACATTGTCATAAACGTATAGCTTTCAGGGCTGAAGCCCATACGCTATACTTTTTATGACGAATGTGTAGACTATAAATTAAGTTTGTTCAGTCTACCCATTGTCATAAACGTATAGCTTTCAGGGCTGAAGCCCATACGCTATACTTATTATGACGAATGTGTAGCCAATAAATTAAGTTTGTTCA
>JAFPZP010000074.1 GCA_017417215.1 Candidatus Rifleibacteriota bacterium
AGTAAAACTGATTCCTTACTTCAGAGACGTTTCAATCCCCTAGAACTGGGGAATACCGCTTAAATTAGAGCTGGTTAAGAAAGAGCCTTACTTCTCACAGGATAGTTTCAATCCCCTAGAACTGGGGAATACCGCTTAAATACTTATTGTTTTTAAGCTAGTATTTATCATACTCTAAAAGGCTAAAGTGGTCAACCTATCTAAAAATTATCCCAAAAAATGTGCAGATTTGACACCTGTCTAGCAACCTCGCTTGTAGAGCCAATCTAAAAATGGCTAACCTAAACGGTAGAATGCGGTTTTGCGAGGGTGCTTATAGGTCGACCACTTTTTTATATAAAATTGCCAAAAAAGTAAACTTTTGTTATGCTTTAGTTGAATTATAAAAAGGAAAGCTTATGCAAACTTCTATAGCAAATACATTAGATTTAAAAGAACAGATTCAATGTGATGCCTGTTCCAAAAGAATTCTGTCAGAAAGGCACATATTAGCGTGGATTTTAAAAGAATGTACAGATGAGTTTGCAAAATATTCTATAGAAGAGATTGCTAAGGATTCTTTGAGTGAGATAAAAGTTTCAACTGAACCAGTAGATCAGGATATTGAATGTCAGAACGACTTATCGGGTCAGCAAGTTGAACTTCTCAATAGTGAAGATAATTCTGTAAAAGAAGGTTCTATAACATATGATATTCGTTTGACTGCTAAAATTCCTAAAACAGATAATTCTATTTTCTTAATAATAAACATTGAAGCTCAGAAAAGTGACAGATTAAAATATCCGCTACTTAAAAGAGCAGTTTATTATGGCAGTAGGCTTATTTCAGCTCAAAAGAATAAGGTGTTTTCCAATACTCATTACGAAAAGATACGCAAAGTTTATTCAATTTGGATAACAATGAATACTTCTGCTGAAAAGTCTAATACCATAACAAGATATAGTATTACAGAACATAATGTGGAGGGTGTTATAAAAGAACGACCTCAAAACTATGATTTGATGACTATTGTAATTCTTAGATTAGGCGATGAGGGTTTGACTGATTCGTCTATATTGCGTATGCTTGATGTAATTTTCACTTCAAACAAGAAGCCCCAAGAAAGGAAAACGATATTGGAAGAAAGTTATAGTATTCCAATGACTCAGACACTAAGCAAGGAGATAAATGACATGTGCAATTTCAGCGAAGGTTTTTATGAACGTGGAATTAGCCAAGGAATTAGCCAAGGAATCAGCCAAGAACAAATAGTTACTATAAATAAATTACTTAAAAAGAATTTTAAGTTAGAGCAAATAAAGGATATATACGAAGAACTGACAGATGAAGAATTTAATGAGCTTTATAAAAAAGCTTTGGCTCTAAATGAACGAAACTAGGAATATACATTTTTATAGGTTAACCTAAACGGTAGAATGCGGTTTGCGAGGGGTGGTGGAGTTTGACCACTTTTTATAATTAAATTCCTTTTTTGAACAATTATTTATATTTTAGAAGTAAAATCTAATACACATAGATCAAAATTTTTATCTTCTTTAATCAAAAGTTTTTTATACCTTGATATAAGATGTGACATAAAGCTATTTACCAGCAAAATAGGTTATTCTAATAATATTTATTCATTCCCATATCCCTAAACTCTATGCTCTTATGCTCTAATCCCCAAAAACAATGAATATTACAAAACTTTCATAGGCTAAAATTGGTTGGTTAAAGCTACAAGATTTCTTCAGCAATTTTTTTTGAATGATAGATATTTTCCCACCTTTTTCTTTATAACAATTAACCAATTCGATAAAGGAGAATGGTCGTGGAAAATACATTATCAATGTCAACGGCTTGGCAAGAAGCTGAAGAAATGCGTAAATCCGGAAAATTCGAACAAGCTTTTCCTGTTTTTATTGGAAGTTTTAATGCAAATTCTGATGAAGGCAGCCTTTGGAGAGCAGTACACTGTGCAAGAAAAATGGGAGATTATGAAGCAGCGGTTAATTTGATTGAAGAAAACAAAAGTTTGCTTCCCATTTCTCATGCTTTGAAAAGCCAATTCTGTTGGTTAAAATATGACTTTGTTATTGATAAGAATAAAAAATCAGGTTGCTGGGAAGCTGTATTGAAAGCTTCTGAAGAAATACTTGAATTAATAACAGACTTTAACGATTTATTGTTTAAATTAGCACTATTTTCTGCTATTGATGCGGCTAAAAATATAAAGGATTTTCAGAAAGTCTTAGAACTTACTGAATTTATTGGACCTGACAAATTATCAGCTGAAGCTGAAATTTATAAAGGTAAAAAGATTCTTTCTTACCGTGAAAGATGGTTTTATGCAAGATTGAACGCTTTATTTGAAGTTCAGTTGTATGAAGAATGCAGAGAATTAGCTTTACAGGCTATTAAGCAGTTTCCGCGCAGACTTGAATTCTGTCGGAGAAGTGCTTTATGTAAGATGATGTTAGGTAAATATGGTGAAGCCGAGGAAGAATTACAGGCTATTTCAAAAACACGAGGCTGTCCTTGGTACATTGTTGCTGATTTGGCTAAGTTAAGATTTAATACAGGTTCTTTTAATAAAGCTTTGGAATCAGCTTTTACGGCTGCACTTATGCCCGGTGAATTACAGTCTA
>JAFPZP010000075.1 GCA_017417215.1 Candidatus Rifleibacteriota bacterium
GCTGTTACTTGCTACACTGCCATAATCAGAATAGCCGCCAAAAACATTACCAACAGAATTACTTAGATCACCTATAGTTCCACCACTGATATTAACGCTGTTGCTGGCGGCATTGTAATAATAAGCATACCCGCCATAAACGTCTCCACCTATTTTACCGTCATCAATTGTGACTAGATTATAGCTGGCTGAGCCATTGCCTAGCTTAATGTAACCGCCGTAAACATGACCTTTAATTTCTGTTAGAGCACCACTGATATTAACACTATTACTGGCTGCTGAACCATTAAAGGAACGACCACCGCATACATCTCCTTTTATTGATGCATTGTTAATTCTAACGCTGTTACTAGCTGCCAAACCATCAAGACTAGTAAAGCCACCATAGACGGAATTTTTTACAGTTCCACCACTTATATTTACGCTGTTGCTGGCTACATAGCCTTCAAAAGAATACCCACCATAAAGATTTCCAGTATTTTCAACAATATAATTTTCATCTAAAGCAATTTCTCCATCAGTCATGGTTACCTGGTTGTCTTTTGCTTCGCCAGATTCTGAAAAACCACCATAGACTGCATAAGCTTTACCATTGATTATGTTAACAGTGTTGCTGGCAGCAGCACCGGTTTCAGAATAACCACCATATATTGAATTAATCACAGTTCCGCCACTGATATTGACTGAGTTGCTGGCTGCATCGCCTGAATTAGAACATCCTCCATAAATATTACCGCCATAAACATCTCCAGTATCATCTATACGGCCTATAGTTCCACCGCTGATGTTGACAGTTGCTTTTTCACTGGTATTACTGTCTTCTTTTCGCCCATATACGTCACCAGTTACAGGTTCTGTAATCGTCACATTATAATTAGGCGACTTCCCAATATAATTGCCATTAACGTCTAATTGTCCTCCGCTGTTTTCAGCCAAGGCACTGCCAGTGGCAGCATAAACCGCAGCCGCCAAAAGCGCCACTGCTGCCCTGCGGCAAGTGCGGCTCCCGCCGCCCTTGCTGTAACTTTTCGCCAGCTCGCTAGCGACTATATAACAATGCTTTGCCTTGCTCCAGATTACTTTGAATATTTTGTTCATGATAGGACCTCTTGGTGTAGCGGATGTTTGTGATTTTTCGGCAGTATTGTAGTACAACTAAGGTTTGGAGACAATTTTTTAGAGAGAGGAGAGAGCAGAGAGGAGAGATGAGGGGATTGGCTTTAGCAAACGATAGTCTGAGGTTAAACCAGCTTTTTAGAGCTAGAGTATGTTTTTACGACTAACCTTTTAGAGAGCAAAGAGCAACAGAACAAGAGAGCGGAGGGGAATGTTTTAGTAAACGATAGCCTGAGGTATAATCAGCTTTTTAGAGCTAGAGTATGTTATTACGACTAACCTTTTAGAGAGCAAAGAGCAGCAGAGCAAGAGAGCGGAGGGTAAGACCCCTTTCGTCAGCTAAAGCTGACACTTCCCCCAGCTAAACTGGGGGCAGATCTTTAAGATGCGCCCACAGAGTTTGATAAAACTGCTGGGGCTGCCGCCAAGGATGGCGGCGTGCAAGCGAGCCACAGGATGTAAGCGAGTCGCTGAGCTGGCGAGCGATAGCGAGACTGAGGGGGTCTTCTAGAAAAAAAGAGCAATAGAGTGAAGAGCAGAGAGCGGACAGTAGACGCGAGACCTCTATTCTCCGCACAAGGCTCGTTCCCTCAAAGTCTATTCGAAGGTACAAATTCACAGAGACCGCGGAGGAGAATAAGGTTGAGCAAGCAACTGTCCGCTTTTAAAAGAATTGTGAGAAGTCTACACATTCGTCATAATAAGTATAGCGTATGGGCTTTAGCCCTGAAAGAATCACGTTTATGACAATGGGTAGACTTCTCAGAACAGAGCTTAGCGTGATAGGTGGTGGATGATTGGTGGTGAGTGAGCGGACAGTAGACGCGAGACCTCAAATTAGAGATAAAAACATCTAGACAGTGTTAGAATTATAAAATAAAATAATAATAGCGGCTAAATAATCTTAAACAAGGATAGAATTATGTCTTACGCAACTATAATAGAAAAAATAAATCTATTGCCTGAAGACCAATTGAATGAAGCTGAAAATCTAATAGAAAATTTGCTTTTAAAAATAAAAAGCGATACCAAAAACAAATCAAATTTGAATAAAGACATAAAAGAAAAAAGAAAGCTTGGAATTGCTGATGGAAAGTATGCAATTCCAGAAAACATTGATATATTGAATGATGAAATTGCAAAGCTATTTGGAGTAGAATAGTTTTGAAAATATTACTAGATACCCATATAGCTTTATGGACAATAGCTGATAGCCGCAAACTTTCTTCAAAAACTTTTGATTTAATATCTTCTAAGAGTAATGAGATTTTTTACAGTATTGTATCAGTATGGGAAATAGCAATAAAGCATCATTTAAAACCTGAATTTATGCCTATGTCTGAAGAAAGTTTTGTATCATATTGTGAAAGCTTAGGTTATTTACAACTTTCATTAAAAAATGAGCATATTTTTAATTTAAAATCATTAACTAAAAAATCTGATGAAGTAAAACATAATGATCCCTTTGACAGATTAATATTATCTCAAGCCAAAAGTGAAAATTTAATACTTATAACTCATGATTCTCTGTTAGCTGATTATAATGAATCATGTATAATGTTAGTCTAGTTTAGAGCAACAATGCTGAGAGCCAAGCGGAGTTTGGCGTGATAGGTGGTGGATGATTGGTGGTGAGTGAGCGGACAGCAAACGCGAGATCTATATTTAGAGTTCAGAGCTTAGAGCATAGAGTTCAGGGGATTGTTTTAGGTCTTCGGACTTTTAATTGCTTCTCTTAAAAGAGAAGCGTTTTTATTGTAATTGGTTTTTGTTGTTTTTATTGTAAATATTAGACCCAAAATTGAGATATAAGATCAAAGATGGAGACATAAGAATTCTTATAACTTGAATCTTATATCTTATATCTTACATCTTACATCTTACATCTCACAATAAAAGCCTTGCTTTTTGTAGAAAATACTGTTTAAATAAAGTCCATAAATATAATAATAGTTGGGGCTATATAAGAATGAAAGCTTCTGTTCAGAACGGAATTTGTCAAATTAAGTTAATAGTTAAGTTAAAAGCCGAAATGCCAAAAAGCGATTGTCTTTATGTTTCAGGAAATCTGCTAGAATTAGGCGATTGGAACCCTGCTGGCAAAAAAATGCAGCAATCGGTTGATGGAAGCTATTACATTGAATTTAACGCTCGTCTGAACAGCATTATTCAATGTAAATTTACACGAGGAACATGGAAAACTCAAGCAATTATTGATAAAGACGATGTTCCACCCAACAATCTTGTAATCAAAGCCAACAAAAGCAAAGAAGTTAAAGTAGATATTCTTGAATTCTTAGACCAAAGACCTATTGTTTCTGACCCTGTTCAGGGCAAGCTTCTTTCATTTGACAACTTTGAATGCAAAGACCTTGATTACAAGCGTCCTATTACAGTCTGGCTGCCCGACAGTTATTCTGAAAAATCAGAACCGAATGCTGTCATATATATGCACGATGGGCAGAACCTTTTCGAGCCTTCTGCCTCTTTTGCCGGCAATGATTGGAAAGTAGACGAAACATTGACCAAAATGCTCAAGGCAAAAAAGATTAAAGCCTGTATCGTGGTTGCTATTCCAAATTCTCCAGATAGAATGAAGGAATTGAACCTTGAAAGCAAGCACGGCAAAGCCTACGCTGAGTTTGTAATCAACGAAGTTATGCCCTTTGTTAACGGCAAATTCAATACCAGTAAAAAGCCGGAAGACAACATAGTAGCAGGTTCTTCAATGGGTGGTCTGATGTCTTTTCAGATGGCAATAGAATACCCGGATATTTTCGGGAAAGCAGCCTGTTTTTCTCCCGCCTTTCCACTGACATTCAGTCAGACTATGGGAAAAGTTTCAAAGAGCAAGAGCTTGCCTCTTCAATCAATGATTTATCTCGACACTGGCGAATATGAAGACCAGATAACCCGCAGTTACTACGAAATGATGGAATTATTACAGAAAAAAGGCTACATTGAGGGCAAAAATCTTTTCGGCTATTTTGATAAAAAGGCAACCCACACAGAAAGCGCCTGGGCAAACCGTTTCCATATTCCCATGCAGTATTTTCTAGGAAATAAGAAATAAGATATAAGATATAAGACCAAAACTTGAGATATAAGATTAAAGAAAAGTAATTATTGTAGTTGGTAGTTAGAGGCTATCGCCCCTCTTGTTTTTATTGTTACCGATTGCTTCGCAATCAGCCCCTTCAGTCTCGCTTTCGCTCGCCAGCTTCCCCACCGTTCGTGGGGCAGCATCGCCTTTACGAAAGGGGATTTTTAGAGGGAAGAGACAAGAGAAGTCTACACATTCGTCATAATAAGTATAGCGTATGGGCTTTAGCCCTAAAAGAA
>JAFPZP010000076.1 GCA_017417215.1 Candidatus Rifleibacteriota bacterium
AACATAAAGAATGCTGAACAGTTAGAGAAATTAATAGACGAAATATGCGTTTCCAAGGGAATAAAATATTTATTTATAGACGAAATACAGAATGTGACTGGTTTCGAAGAAGTAATTAACAGCTTTAGAGAAAATGAAGATTTTTCAATTTTCATCACAGGTTCAAATTCATATCTATTAAGCGGAGAACTTGTTACTAAGCTAACAGGAAGATATCTTGAATTTGAAATATATCCACTTACTTTTGATGAATATCTAGGAATGAAAGAATTTTTGGGTAAGCAGGTTGATTCTGATGTGAATATTGAATTTGAAAAATATATAAAAGAAGGCGGTTTCCCAAAAAGCTTACAAATAGAAAGCCTTGAAGATAAAAGAACTTATACTCAAGGAATTATTGAAGAAATAATGAAAAAAGATATTAAAAACAGAATGAAAATTCGTAACATTTCTGTTTTTGAGACCGTTCAAAAATATATATTTAATAATTTTGGTGCAACTACTAGTCTAAACAATATTATAGAAGATTTGCATAAAAAAGGAATTAATATAAAACGAGAAACTCTTAATCGATATATACAGATTTTAATTGATTCAAAAATACTTCTTAAATGTGAAAGATTCGATTTAAAATCAAGAAAATCGATTTCTGGTGAGCAAAAATATTATTTAGTAGACCTGAGTTTTTATTTCTCAACCAATACAGATTACAGAATTAATTACGGACCTGTTTTGGAAAACATCGTTTATATTTATTCTAGAGCCAAAGGTTATTCTGTTAGTGTTGGACGTATAGGAAAACTTGAATGTGACTTTATTCTAAGAAATAACGAACAGCAATATTATTATGTTCAAGTTGCTATGACTATTTTAAGCAGTATTGAAACAGAAAACCGTGAATACAAACCTCTAGAAAAAATAAAAGATAATTATCCAAAATATATTATGACAAGAAATGACTTAATCCAAAATAGAAACGGAATAATTCACGTTAATATAGCTCCTTTTATGAAAAATAATTCTCAGTTTTAGCTAATGCTTGCAAAAGAGGAGGTTTTTTTGATTGCTACTCAATCAACCCCTTCTACCGCATTGCTTCGCAATGCAGCCCCCTCAGTCTTTTGCTACGCAAAATCCAGCTCCCCCACCATTCGTGGGGGAGCATCATCGAGAGAATCCACAACAGCTTCGCTTTGGGGGAAGATCTTAAAGAAGCGCCACTAATAGCTTCATCGCATTGGGGTAGTATCTTCAGGAAGAAACTTAAATTGGAGGCTTTAGAAGAATTACCACCAAACACTAATCACCAATCACCAACCACGAGGCTGAAAGCCTCTACTTCTTCTTGAAATTGCTGCCGAATACTGTGACGCAGAACTCATCCTGAGCCTTATCAAGGTCTAAGTCTGCGAATTTTTCAGGGTAGAAATTCTTCGCGAGCCATAAAATTCCTAGGGGTGAATAGGCATTGAATGTCCAAATGGTTATCCAGGCATCTTTGTCGTCATAGGGAATCTGATAGACTCTTCCGTTTTTGACCGCTCTCAAATGCTCTATCCATTCTGGGCTATTGCCTGTATTTGAGTAATCATCAATAATAACATCAGGATCAAATTGAAAAACAAGTTCAGCGCAGGCAGCAGAATCCTGAGGGTCTTTATCGCCTTCCATAACAATACCGCCAGCATGTTTAATCAAATCAATGCAGAATTTGCTTCTGGAACCGCGAACGGTTATTTCCCCGCCGTTTGAATTGATGAGTGTAACTTTAACACGCTTGTCAGCGGGTATTTTAGCTAGGCGTTCATTTACAAAAGCAAGATTCTTTTCCCAAAGTTTGATGTAGGTTTCTGCGCGTTCAGGAACTCCAGCTTCATTGCAGGCTCTTTTTACCATATCTAGCCAGTTTTGAACAGAACCGGAACCGCCCATTATTTCAAGGACTTTAATTCCCTTAGATCTTAGAAATTTGGCGTTTTCCTGTGAAGAGGCGATATTGGCAGAAGAAATAACAAGATCTGGATTAAGGCTCAAAAGGGTTTCCATGTTTACAGCACCTGAAAAGCCTATGTCTGTTGCTGATGCAAGATTAGGAGAATAATGCTGATAGAAGGGGCAAAGATTGCCGTTCTTTATATGAAGCTTCTGAGTCGGCATTCCGACAATTTTATTGCTTAAGCCCATAATGTATATCAGACCAAAGCTTTGGGGAAAAGTGACAACGACTCTTTCAGCCGCTTCAGCGCTTACTGCTAGAAGCAAAGCTAGTATTATAATCACATTTCTTATTATTTTCATATGCTATTCCTTCTCCTGATTACCCTCTTTGTTAAAGGGGAATGTCATTCGTAAGAATGACAGGGGGATTTTTAATAACCCAACAGTCTTCGGACTCTTAATTGCTTCTCTAATAAAGAGAAGCGTTGTTATTTTTTTTAAGACCCCTTTTGGCACTGCGTGCCACTTCCCCCAACAGCTTCGCTTTGGGGGCAGATCTTAAGGAAGCGCACCTTCTCCCTCAAAAAAGGCTGTTAGCCTTTTTTGAGGCTTTGCGGCAAGAAGGCTTTGTAACCACCTTCCTCTAGGCATACCGCATTTACGCCAAAGACTTCTGAAAGAAGCTTGGTATCCAATATTTTAGAAACGGCTCCGTCAGCAGCAACAACGCCGTTATTGAAAACGATGGCTCTTTCCGCGAAAAGAATAACGTCGTTTGGGTTGTGAAGCGACATTATAAGCGTGACATTCCGCTTTTTTGAGATATCGCATATAAGATTGAAAATCGTGAACTGATTCTTGAAATCTAGATGGTTATTGGGTTCATCAAGTATAAGAATCTCGGTTTCCTGAGCCAGAGCTCTTGCTATAATCGCTAACTGAATTTCACCGCCAGAAAGCTCAGAGTAAGGGCGGTCAATGTATTTTATTGCGCCGGTTTCTTCCGCGGCCCGCATTACTGCTTCAGTGTCTTTCTCAGTTGGATTGCCGAGAGCCCCAATCTTAGAGTATCTTCCCATCATAATAAAATCTTTTACGCTGAATGGGAACAGAGGTTCGTGTTTCTGAGGCACAAAGGAAATGCTTTCGGCTATCTGCATGCGGTCTAAATCTTGAATTTCCTGTCCGTTCAATTTGATTGAGCCTGTGTAACCATTCAAAATACCAGTAATCAGACTGAAAAAAGTAGATTTGCCAGCGCCGTTAGAGCCAAGAATCGCAACTCTTTCTCCTTTTTTAATATCGCAGTTAACGCCTCTTAGAACTTCATATCTATTCGAGGAATAGGCAAAATGCAGGTTTTCAACCGATAGTATTGTTTCGTTCTTGCTTAGTTCCATACTGAAGTTTCTTTCTTACGCAAATAGTAAATGAAGAAGGGAGTTCCGATTATTGCTGTTATTATGCCTACAGGAATTTCGCCAGTAGTCGCAACTCTTGAAATATTATCAGAGACCAGCATGAAGGTTGCACCGATTAATGCTGACATTGGAAGCAGCGAGCGATGATTTGGCCCTACGATTGCTCGCCCGATATGTGGAATTACAAGACCTACCCAGCCTATGACCCCTGTTCTCGCAACGCAGATTCCAACAGTAGAGACAATGAAATAAATATAAATCAGTTTCCATTTTTTTATATCCATGCCTAGTAGAGAGGCTTCTTTATCGCCCAAAGAAAGAACGTTGAGCTGCCAGGCAAATATAATCATAAGTATGATGTTGATTGGTATTATCCAGGTAAAGATGTCTAGCGTTTTCCAGCCCACATTACCGAAGCTGCCCATCATCCAGAATGTAATTGCAGGAAGCTGAGTTTCTGTATCGGCTATATATTTTACTATGCCTGTTAATGAGCCGAACAGCGAAGAAATTATAGTGCCGGCTAATACTAGAGACAATCGGGGAACCGAGCCATCGGGCTTTCTTGCCGTGAGAAAGGCAGCAGCAACAGCAATTGCACCGCCAATTCCCGCACAGATGTCAATGGAATGAGGGTAGATTTTAACAAGAAAGACTATCGCTAAAGCAGCACCTAGCGAGGCCCCAGAAGAAACGCCTAATATGAAAGGACTGACTAGCGGATTCCTGAATATGCCTTGAGAAGCAGCACCGCAAACTGCCAGACCTGCCCCAACCAGCAAAACCATTATGATTCTTGGCAGGCGGAGGTCTAGCACTATGATTTTTTCGTAGTTCGTAATGTCGGCGGCGGTCTCGGTTCCGGTTATATAGGAATACAGAATTCTGACTATTTTGCCAGGCGGAACCTTGTAATTGCCCATATTAATAGAAAAATAAGTAAGTATGAAAAGGGCTATAATCATCAAAATATATGTGATAGCTTTTTTCATATTTTTTGCCTTTTTTATTGCGTATGACATAAAATCTTAAATGATTTTGCGTCTGGAAGACGCTACTTTATTAGATTTTCATTTTTTATGCCATTAACTATATTAATTACTACTTAATAATATCATAGATTGTCTTAGGCAAAAAGAAAAACTTTGCTTTGTTTCAATAAAATGCTGTACAAAATTCGCAATTCTGATATAATAAAGCTATTAAATAAATGGAGGAAGACAATGCAAGGCTCTGATAATGGGTTTGTGAAAGTGCTGCAATATGACGAACAGGATGAAGTTGTTAACCCTGAATTTAACCCGGATTCTCATTATGAAGAAATGACAGCTTTTTATGATGAAGAATTTGTAGATAATATTGAATCTGTTATTTATGATGGGGTAGATCCTTCTGATGACGGTCAGAAGCAGACTTATAATTTCCTTGTTGATTTGATGAAAAAAGGGAAAAAGGCTAGCACTTATGCTTCTGAACAAGAAAATGCAAATGCTGCCGAAGAAACTAATGGCTTGCAGACTAAGCTATTTGTTTTCCCAGGGAATAAAGCCGGCTTATCTTTGATTGTGTCTAAGGAAGCTAATTCCAAAAATAAATCTATTGAAGCTATTTTCCCTTTTATAAAAGATGGCTTTGAATATCCTTGCAGAATATTGTCTGTGATGCAGGCTGACCCGGATTATGCTTTTGAAGGTCAGTTAGAAGCCTTTGTTGATGAAGAAGAAAATCTGGTTCTGACTTTCTACGATATCAATTATTTGGATAACAAGGCTTTATATAAGCCTGATGGCGAATATAAGTTTGTTTTAGCTGGTCTGGCTCATTCTGTTGAAATAATCGAAAATGAAGATTTGATTTCTTTGGAATCGGCAGATAATGCTGTTAAAAGCGAAAAATATAATCTGAATACTGTTGTTCGGGAAATTGAAGAATACAGCGAAAACATTAACGGGCAAAAGGTTTGGGGCTTAACAGTGGTTCTGGGCTTCATGCCAGATGGCGAAGATTTACCGCTGAAGATGTATCTGACAGAAAAGAGCTTAGGTGATTCGCCTCTACCAAATGTGGGCGACAACATCGCTGTTAATCTTTCTCTTCACGGCTATCTCTGCGGCATAGAAGCGTAGTCTTTATGATGCTCCCCCAGAATTTTGCAAAAATTGCTGGGGGAGCTGTTGAGCGTTAGCGAGACTGAAGGGGTCTTTAATTATCCCCTTTCTTAAAGGGGAAAGTCTGCTACAGCAGACTAGGGGATTTTTGATGGGCTTATAAAGCAGTAGAAAGTTGAGTCCGAAGACTATTGGATCTGATGCAATAAATGAAGCGTTTAAAATATATAATAGGCATATTTGCAGTTTTTGTCATAATCTGCTCAGCATGCGGTTGTGGCTCAAGCGGTGGTTCAAACTATTATGAACCGCCGTTAGACGATGCAACGAGAATAGAATATGTGAAAGAAGCTTTCACTTTCACATTTCCGCTTGTTTATATGCACTATAACAAGGTTCGCTTCACCAACGCCATGTGGCCCACACCAATCGCAGCACCTATAAACCAGTTCAGCCACGCTGAAGCTATTTCAGATGTTAACTATGGCGAAGCTTTCCACGCTAATCTTGATATAGTCTGCTCTCAGGCTTTCCTAGATTTGGGACAGGATGCCGTTGTCTTCACAAAACCAACTCCCGATCGATTTTGCATTTTTGAACTTTATGATGCCTACACAAACTGCATCATGACAATGGGGAAGGGCACTTCTTCTAATGCTCAGAAGTATTTGATTACTGGCCCCTTTTTCAAAGGTAAAGTTCCAGCCGGAATGACTCAGGTTAAGGTTCCGACCAATATGGCTTGGCTTGTTGGCAGAATCAGATGTTTCGGGGAAGAAGACCTTGAAAATGTTAAGGCTATTCAGGCCAAGATTGAGGCAAAAGAACTGGACCTCTATCAGAAGGGCAAAGCTCAGCCTGTTAAAACTTATTACGACCCAAATGAGTTTGTTCCTCTGACCAAACTAAGGTCTTTAACTGCTGAAGAATACTTTAAGCTTGCTAACGAGCTTATGATTAAGAATCCCCCGAAGGCTGCTGATGATGAAGTTGTAAGCCGAATGAAAAGAGTTGGCGTTGGGCCTGGTCTTACTTTCAATCCTTTAATTCTAGGGGAAAACGGCTATCGCTATTTTGAAAGCATGAAAGACCAGTGTATGTATAGTGAATGGGCTTCTAATTCACAGCAATACTTGTTCCGCACTTCTAATCACGATTCTGGAAAATGGAACTTTTATTCAGATAATATCGCAAATTTCGGCAAACAATATGATTACAGAGCTTATTGCGCAATGAACTATCTTTGTGCTGAACCAAATTCAACCTGTTTGGTTTATTTCACAACCAAAGATGATGATGGCAAAAACCTATATGGAAACAATAAATACAGGCTCAGATTCAGAAAATTCCCTCCAATAAAGGAAAATGGCTTCTGGTCTCTGACTCTGTATGATGCCAACAATCATTTTGTCACAGAAAAAGATAATACTGTATTTTCAATAAATGATTTAACTGAGCTTGAAACTAACGAATCAGGCTATACAGATGTTTTCTTACAACCAGCAGCTTCATCTTCAGCCTCTGTAGCCTCTGGAACTATTCCAACCCCAACAAATAAGTCTTTTCATCTTTTACTGAGAATATATATTCCTCACGAAGCAGCAATCAGCGGTTTCTGGTCCGCCCCCATCCTGACCGTCGCCGAAGAACAGGGCAAATAGCTGGCAATACAACACCAATTATATCCAATAAAAAACGCCTGGTTTCAGGCGTTTTTTAGTATCTTAAGGTTTGTTTTAAGAATTCATTATTCTGTTAAATTCTTCTTCTGAAATACAAGTATATTTAATAATAGTTTCTTTTGTAGCCCCATTAGAGAGCATTGTTTTAATTAAAGTTTTTTTACCTTTTTCAATGCCTTTTTCAATGCCTTTTTCGATACCTTTTTCGTAACCGATTTCTTCGAACCCTTTAGCAATAATCGCCCAGTCTTTTTCTTCATCAAATTCAGTTAACAGCATATTTTTCACCTCCACACTATATTTTATCAGTAAGTCTTTCAGTATACCTTTTTCTATGCATTCATTTACTGCTTTATCTATAGCAATAGTGAAATCATTATTAATTCTGGAATATTTTCTTACACAGTCAACAA
>JAFPZP010000077.1 GCA_017417215.1 Candidatus Rifleibacteriota bacterium
AGACTGTCTCAATTCTCAACTCTCAATTTTCATTTCTCAACTTTTTTTAAACGCGGACAGTTGCTTGCTCAACCTTATTATCCTCCGCGGTCTCTGTTAATTTGTAACTACGAATAAAATTTGAGGGAACGAGCCTTGTGCGGAGAATAGAGGTCTCGCGTCTACTGTCCGCTTTGTGTCGCCCACCCATTGTCATAAACGTGATTCTTTCAGGGCTATAGCCCTGAAAGAATCACGTTTATGACAATGAGTAGACTTTGGGAGGTCTTAGAATACTTACCACCTATCACCACCCACAAACCACGCCAAGCTCCGCTTGGCTTTCTGTTAAAAAATACTAATTAAGTAGTTTTTCGTATTCTTCGTCAGTAATATTCAGTTGTTTTAAAATTGTTGCCTTAGGGGTTCCATTGGAAAGCATGGTATTGATGATATTTTTCATACCTTCTTTTATTCCTTCTTTTTTACCTTCTTCAATGCCATCTTCTTTGCCTTTTCTATATCCATTTCCACGTATAAGACTAAGATAAATAAGGCTGTTTTCTCTGTCTTCCATACGGGCGCGCATTTCTTTATCTGAATTAGATTTTTTTACACAATCTACTACTTCTGTCATACCTGGCTCACTTTCCATTTCAGAAGGTATTTTCGAATTTTTTGAAGCATATTTTTTACTATTATACAGTAAATAGACCCATTTCTCAAATCTACTCATATTTTTAATCGGTTTATTATGAGAAAGCTTAGTTAGCCCGATAAAGTGCATAATCATTACTTCATCCAGCATTATATCGTTTTCTTGGTTTTTAAATATAAATTGCTCATCAATTCTATAAGATTGAGGAAAAAGGTCGTAACCAAGAATAGCTATTCCAATTGCTGGTTGCAATTCACTATATGGTGCATTTTTATGTAATTGGCTTGAATAGAGTTTTGATAGATAGTAAGAAAACCTTTTTATAAAATCTTCTTCATTTTTTACTTGCATTTCAATGTTATAGCATTTCCCTGCAACATCTTTAACTCTAGTATCAAGAATAGAAAGTTTATCTTCTTGGTAGTTTTGAGCATTAAAAGGATTAATAATTTCTATTTCTTTAATCTGCTTCTGCCCTTCTAATTGTAACAACGCATTAAGAAGATAGATGGTGAGCTTCTTATTTGCTTCCTGACCAAATACAGCTTTAAACAAGAAATCATTTGTTAAACCATATACCTTTTGATTGTCTGACATATTTTAATACTCCGATTGATTAAAAATATGTGCATTTTCATTAACATGCACATATAGTAATCAATCGAAAAGGGAAAATTGGACAAAAAAGTTTGGGAAAATTTCTGTTGCGTGAAAAATTTCACAAATAGTTGCTGGTTTTGGTTTTTTTTGTTGGTACTTAGAGGCTGCCACTCTGTCGCTCTTTGCTCTAAAAAATTGTCTACAAACCCTCTCTATGGTAGAATATTACAGAATAACCACAAACTTCCGCAGAACCGAGAGGGGTCACCATGAACAAAATATTCAAAGTAATCTGGAATAACGCAAAGCATTGTTACGTCGTAGCCAGCGAACTGGCAAAGAGTCACAGCAAAAGTAATAGCAGTCGAACAATACGCAGGGCTGCGGTCGCACTAGGCATAGCCGCAGCGGTGTTTTCTGTCGCAGGCAGTGCTTTAGCAGTAAACGGCGGAGGGCACCTAGATGGAAACAATTATATCGGGGATTCGCCTAACTATAATGTAACTATTGATTCAGATGTAACAGGCAATGTTTACGGTCATAAAGGTAGTTCTGAGAATGTTGAAGAAGCTAGTGTTACAATGACTAGCGGAACTGTGAAGCAAAATGTTTATGGCGGCTATGTATATGAAGGCAGTGGTAAGGCAGACAGCAACAGAGTCAACATCAGTGGCGGCATTATAGGTGAAGATGTTTATACTGGTAACGTTTATGGTGGGTATGTGAAAGAAGGCACAGGTGATGTCTCCAGCAACTCAGTAAACATCAGCGGTGGAACTATAGGTTATGTTGACAGTGTTACTGGCGGTAACGTTTATGGTGGTTATATAGATAGGGGTTCAGGTAAAGTTGCCAGCAACTCTGTTAATATCAGCGGAAATTCAACTACAATTAATGGTTATGTTTATGGCGGGTTTTCTTATTCCGGTGATGCCGCCAGCAATTCTGTCAACATAAAGGATGCAACCGTTAATTCTTCTATTTATGGCGTGTATGTTGATAATCCTTCAGGTAATGCAATTGATAACTCTGTCACTATCAATGGTGGAATAGTAGGTGGTAGTGAAGTTTATGGTGCGAGAATAAATACAGAAAAAGGAAAAGCTGCCAGCAACTCTGTAAACATCAGCGATACAACTTTTAGTAGTGAATTAAATTATACGGTTTTTTATGGTGCTTCGACTGATGAGGGTGATTCAATTTTCAACTCGGTAAGCATCAGTGGTTTAACTATTATTAATGACAATTATAAAGTAGATGTTTATGGCGGTCTGTCTGATTCAGGCAATGCAGAGAGTAACTCAGTCAACATAAACGGAGGGCTAGTATATGATGAAGTTTATGGCGGAAGTTCTTTTTCAGGTAATGCAGCCAGCAATTCTGTTAATATAAGCGGAAACTCTACATCAGTTTCCGATTCTGTTTTTGGTGGGTATGTGTCTTCAGGTTCGGGTAATGCAGCCAGCAACTCTGTCAATATCAGTGGTGGAAGTGAAACAATGGTTTATGGCGGGTATGTGAAAGAAGGCACTGGAAATGCTGCCAGTAACTCTGTTAATATCAGCGGAAATTCAACTACAATTAACGGTGGTGTTTATGGCGGATATGTATACTTTGGTTCAGGTAATGCTGCCAGTAACTCTGTCAATATCAGTGGAGGAACTATAAAATCCGAAGTTTATGGTGGGTGTGCAAAATCTGGTGATGCAAATGAAAACCAGATAACCATGACTGGTGGGGAAATCACCTATTTGGATTTTGGAAATATATATGGTGGCTATTCTGAAACAGGTAATGCCGCTAGCAATAGCGTAAGCATCAGCGGAGATTCTACATCAATTGTCAATTCTATTTACGGCGGTTATGTGAAATCAGACTATGGTAATGCCAACAGCAATAGCGTTAATATCATTGGTGGAACTATAGGTTATGTTGAGAACAGTCATGTTTATGGCGGAAATGTTTATGGCGGGTGGTCTAATTCAGGGGATGCCGCCAGCAACTCAGTTAACATCAGTGGCGGGAAAGTAGAAAAAGATGTTTATGGCGGATATGTAAATCAAGGCACAGGCTCAGCCAGCTATAATCTTGTCAACATCAGCGGAGGAACAGTAAATCAAAACGTTTATGGCGGAATTGTTTATGGCGATTATGTATATGGAATTTCTGCAAATGCTGGCAACAACTCTGTCAGTATCAGCGGAGTTTCTACATCAATTATTGGTGATGTTTATGGCGGATGGTCTAGGTATGAAAATGTCGCCAGCAACTCTGTCAACATCAGTGGTGGAACTGTAGGTGGTAATGTTTATGGCGCGCATATTGAAGAGGGTCCAGGTATTGCCGCTAGCAATTCTGTCTACATCAGCGGAGATTTTACTTCAATTACTGGTTTTGTTTGCGGCGGGGCTGGGAAAGCAGAAAGTAGTGCATTCGACAACTGTGTCAGCATTAGCGGCGGAACTATAGAACGAAATGTTTTTGGCGGAAGAAAAGGTCCTAGCATTATAGATGTAGCAGGTAACTCTGTGAACATCAGTGGAGATAAAACTAAAGTTAATTGTAACGTTTATGGTGGGTATGGTTATGATGGTTATGGCAACGCCGCCAGCAACTCTGTAAACATTAGCGGTGGAACTGTAAGTGGGAATGTTTATGGTGGGTGTATGGGAAAGACCACAGATGCTAATACCATTGGCAACTTAGTCAACATCAGCGGCGGAACTATAGAACATAATGTTTTTGGTGGGTATGTAACAGAAGGTCCAGGCAATTCCGCTAGTAACAGCGTTAATATTGGCGGCGATACTACTAAGATATTAGGTAATATTTACGGCGGTGTTGCAAGTTACACTGGCTATGCCAACTATAATCAGGTAAATATCAGCACAGGAAGTATAAAAATAGTATATGGCGGGTATTCTTATGAGGGAAATGTCAAAGGCAACTCTGTCACCATCAGCGGAAATTCTACCTCAATTACCGATTCTGTTTATGGCGGGTATGTAGAATCAGATGGTTATGCATCCAACAACTCTGTCAATATTAAGGGTGGAACTATAAGTTCAGATATTTATGGCGGGTATGTGAAAGAAGGCACAGGTGATGTCGTCAGCAACTCAGTAAACATCAGCGGTGGAACATTTGACTCTGAAAGTAAAATTTACGCTGGCTATGTTGATAATTCAAACATTTCCACTATTTTTAATAATGTCGTGAACCTTGGTGGAACAGTAACAGGGCTGAATAATGTAGAAATCTACGGATATTATTTTAATACTGGCTCTGGAAGCCACCATGATAATGAACTTCATCTTGGCGGAACAAAAACCATCGACAGCGAAGAAAATTCCGTAGTCACCAGCGGCACAGCCTGGCAGGGGAAAACAGGCGAAGGCAGTATAAACAACAAAGTAAAGACTATTGCCAATTTTGAAACCATTGCTCTGCACAGCCTGACCTGGAACGAAACTCTGCCCGCTCTGGCAGCAGAATCCTTCAAATATGACAACAGTACCGTACTTGGCGGTAATGTAACCCTTGATATAACCAATCTGACCTTTGACGATGACAGTCTGTCAGGCACCATGACTCTCTTGCAGTCAGATGAAATAGATAACTTCAACGGTATCAAGCTCAAATATTCAGATAGCGCAGCAACAGCTATTCCAGATGAAGGGCAAATAGTCAAAAATGAAACAGCGAAGTCTTCAACTAAAGGTATCGAATTCACTTACGACACAAAGCATAGTCTTTCCCTGAGCGACAGCAATAAAAAAATAAACTATACCATTGCAAACGGCTACAAGAAAGCGGAACTCGGCAGTATGAAATGGTCAGACGGCGGTCATACTTTCTCTGACAACGACAGCATCTACCCGAATGGTCTTGAAGTGTCGCTAGGCTCTGACTTTAATGTTGATGGTTCAGAAACCAAAGAAGATAACTCACAACTCACACTGCTTGACCTTTCCCAGACATCAGGCATTATCAAAGAATCGGTAGACACTACTAAAAGAGTAGATGTTCAAAAGAATGCCGCTTCCGAAATGACCTTTGAAATAGCTCGTAAAGACAGCATCAAATCAGACTCGGAAAAGAAGAAAGTCATCTATACAGTAGGGAAAAGTAAAGATGTTACAAAAGTCATCTTTAATTCAGCTATAGACTGGAATTCTGAAACTCCATACTACAGCAATAGTTCCTTCGACTTTTCCAATGCCAAAAAGATAGACGCATCAAAGCTGGAATTCATATTCACCAACGACCAGCTGGCTGAACTTTCTGACAGTTCTGTAATGACGTTGGTTTCTAATGCTTCAAATCAGCCTGAAGGTGCAGAGGTTGCATACAAGAACGATGCCACCAGCCACTCGCAGGGGATAGATTACATCACCGACAATGGAGCTGTTCTTTCTGGCAGTATGTCAGGTGTTATAAATACATCAGACAGCGCAGTAAAATTTGATGTGAGTCAGACAAGTCTTGACAGCATTTCTCTCACAGAATGGGACGGAGCAAAAGAGGCTTCAGCCCTTCTTGAAGGCTGGTCTGCAAACACCGACGGCGTAATGATAACCGCAGCTAGTTTCGACCCAAATGTAGCAGATGCTGAGAAGACTATTCTGACAGCTTCCACCAATGTTTTCAAAGATGAAAACATCGACGAAACAATCAGATACAAAAATGATTCTTTAAACAACAATCTCGAAAATGGCGTGAAAATTTCTGGCTTCCAGACTGGCGGCGTGAAAGCAACAGATGAAGGCAAGGCTCTTACCTATTTTGCAATGGAAAAGACAATAAACAAGTTCGACCTTGCAAACTGGGATGGCGAAAATGATACCAAAGTTTCCAGCACATGGAAGATTGCTGATGGCGCCTCTGTAGAAACCGATGGTATGAGCATTCTGCCTGGCACTGATGAAGAAAAGCAGGTATTCATACTTAAGAGCGATACAGAAGGTTACTTTGCAAATGTTGCCATCAATGGTGAAAACGTATATAGTCAAAAGCAGTTCACAGATTCAAATGAAGACGAAAGCGTTGTTCTCGATATAACTCAAAAAATGGGCGTAACTTTGGATGAGGCTAAGACTAATATTGTTTACAAGGTAGGCTCTAAAGACGTTACTTCGATAAAACTCAATTCTGTATTGTTCAAAGATGGCGCAGAGCTTCTTAGCAGAGATAAATACAATTATTCGAAACTTGCCTCGTTAGATACTGATGCCTTCAATATAAATTTTGAAAAACCTGAAACAATCACAGTCAATCAGTCTATGACTCTTTTGAATGCTAACGATACTCTTACCGATATTGCAGCGATTGAAAAATCTAATGCTTATTCTTACTCCCCTGTTTCTGGCGTGACTATGGATGCGATAATCTTGAGCCGTCTTGAAGCTAAGAGCGGTAAAGTCGCTCTTACTGCTGTTTCTAACAAAGCCGACAAACTGACCTTTGGTAATGTAGATTGGTTAGACAAAGGCGCACTGATAGACCACAAAACCATGCTGAACAATGTTTCATTCGATGGTGCTGCGGTTGATACAACCAAGATTGCTTTTAGCAACAAACAGAAACTTGATGCTGATATGCAGATGACACTAGTGTCTGATTTCGGTGACAGTGTCGGCACCATTACAGGTAGTAAATATAAGGTTGGCACAGCTTATGAAGGCGAAGGCTCTGCATATCTTGACGGCAGTGACCTTAAGTTTAAGATTAAAACTGGTGCTGGGCTTTCTGATGAAACCCATACTACGGTTATGTCTATGGATGCTGGTATTGCTGTTCTTACTGCGGGAAGCGAACAGATTGGAACTGCCATAGAAGGTCTTGGCAATGCCGCAAATATTGCACCTGACGGAACAGCCACTTTTGTCGCTGTCGGCGGTGGTTCAGCCCGATATAAGACAGGCAGCCATGTTGACACCAACTCTTGGAACATCGCCTTAGCAGTGGGCAAGAACCTTGAAAAGAAAGACGGCACTCTAGAATACGGTTTGTTCGGCGAATACGGCAGAGGCAACTACACTCTTCACATGAACGGTGTTGAAGACGCTGGCAGCGGTAACAGCCGATATACTGGCGGTGGTCTCATCACCAAGTGGACCAACAGCCATAATGTATATACAGAAGCTAGTTTCAGACTGGGCAACGTGAAAGAAAACACTTCGAATATTCTTCATGACGGCGCTGGAAACGGCTACGGCTATGATAAGAAAGCCAAGTATAAAGGCGGTCATATAGGATTCGGCAAGAAATACAGAGAAGATGAAAATACAGAGCTTGAAATATACGGCAAGTTCTTCTACAACGAACGCGAAGGCATAAACTTCGCCGCTGGTGCCGACCAGTATTCTCTTGATAAAGTCAGAAGCAGAATATTGCGCGCTGGTTTCCGACTTGCTTCTACCGACAGAAAATGGAACCGTTACGGCGGTATCGCCTACGACCATGAATTCGGCGGCGAATCAACAGGCAGCGTAAACGGCAATGCAATTCGCTCAGCCAGCATCAAGGGTGGAACATTACGTGGCGAATTCGGTATTCGCCGAGAAGCTACCAAGACCAACCCCTGGAAGACAGATATCAGTTTATACGGATTTACGGGTAAACGTAAAGGCTTTGGAGGGAATATAGCTGTGGAATATCACTTCTAGAGCGAAAGAGCAACAGAGCTGATAGCGGAGAGAAAGACCCGTTCAGTCTTGCTATTGCTCGCCAGCTATTTAGAGATAAGAGAGCAGAGACAAGAGATTAGGGGATTGTTTTAGTTACTACTCTATCGAAATTAGCTGCTACAATCACTGTTAGATGCGTAAAATACCCTCTTTGTTAAAGAGGGATGTCAGGCTAATAGAGCCTGACAGGGAGATTTTTAATTACAACACAGTCTTCGGACTTGGCTTTGTACTGCTTATTGAACTTCTCGAAAATCCCCTTGTCACCGATTGCTACGCAATCAGCCCCTCAGTCTTTGGCTTCGCCAAATCCAGCTCCCCCACCATTCGTGGGGGAGCATCTAGCAGCCGTTCCCCTTTAAGAAAGGGGATATTTCCCTAAAGCCCCTACTTGGCGACAGCCCCAGCATTTTTGGGAGTTTCTAGCACCCATTCCCCTTTATCTACCGTTGTTAAATAATCCATATATTTATTAACGTTCTTTTCGGTATTCATTTGAATAGAAAACCAAATATAGCGTATAGACTTAGCAAGATAGCTAAGTTCAAATTTTGTTTTCAGCAAAGCCGCGTCTCCATTTTCCCCAGAAGAATTAATAATAGAATCAATAAATTTCTTGGCTTTTGAATCAATATATAATATTGCTGAATAACGCAAACAATCTGCAAAATTACTCTTATTTATTTTCCCTTTAAGGTCATCCATACCCTTTTGTAAATTTTCGACATAAAGAGTCTTAAAGGTTTCAGAATTGTTAATGCCTAGCTTTGAAGAGTCACCGCATTTTTTACGAATACTTTTCATTGCTTGTTTAATGTCTATGAGTAGAACTGGGTTTGCCAGATTGGTTTGAATAGCAAGAATCTTATTGAAATCACAGGTAAAAACAACTCTATTTCCTGACTGAAAACATTTTAAATCGCTAAAAAAGTCTATGTCAGCAGAATATACAGCTTCTGATAAATTAAATAATAATTCTGGTAAATCTTTTTTTAGCCTATAAATGCTTTTGTGGGAATTTTCTAACATAGCCCCGGTGCTTTTATTTAGTTTTTCAATCTGTTCTTTGGTGAGAAGTTTATTTATTTTATCTGCTAATTTTTTTGAAATTGAAGAATCATTGAAATCAGCTTCGATAGATAGCTGATTATCGTTAATATAGCATATAAGGTAATTTGCTTTTTCCAAACCTAAATCAAAATTTTTACATAATTTATTAAACAGTGAAATCATGTTTTTCCCAACATATAAATAATTATTGAGATTTTTATTATTTATAAAGTCCAGGCTTTCAGTAATTTTGATAGAATCATCATTTTCAGCAGAGTTTCTACAGAATACAAGAGTGTTTTTATCATAAAAAACAATATTATTATCCATATTCAGTCTAAGGGCATTATACTTATTATCGCCTAATTTAAAATCTGTAATTTGGTGATATGGCCATTTTTCTGCTTCCGCAAGATTCTGAATTCTGTTTTGTATTATTTCGGTGTTGAAATTGCCGTTAACAACGAGTATATGAGCATTAAAATACAGGGTAATCTGTTTGATATCTTTTTCTATATCTATAGAAAATCTATCTTTAAAAGTGGAAAAGACTTCCTGGTAGACTTCTGAATCGGAAATTTCTTCTTGTGTCAGGCAGAGTATTTCTCTTAGTTTTTCATTTTCTAAGGTTAGAAAAGAGGCTGGGTTATCAATGAAACAATCTGCAAAGACGAAATTGGCGATAAATATAAAAGCAAAGATTACCAAATATTTTTTCATAGAAACTCCTGTATTAAAGCACCTAACTCATAAATATTATACTATATTAACGTTGAAAACTGTGATATAATATTTTTATCGCTTATCACAAACCAAAGGGAGTTTTAAATGACCAAAGCAAAAGAAGTTAAATCCTATAAAATGGATGCAAATACCAAAAGTGTTGTAGATTTTTTTGGACAGATTAGCAAAGTTCCACGCGGTTCTGGTAATGAAGCTGGAATTCGCGAATTCCTTGTTAACTGGGCAAATGAAAATAAATTTGATAACAGAGTTGATGAAACTGGCAACGTTTTAATTTGTGTTCCTGCTACAAAAGGCATGGAAGACCGCCCGACAATAGTTCTTCAAGGTCACATGGACATGGTTTGTGAAAAGACCCCTGATTCTGACCATGATTTTACTAAAGACCCTATAAAGAACATTATCGAAGGTGAATGGATGAGAGCAGACAAGACTACTCTCGGAGCCGATGATGGCGTTGCACTGGCTATTTCTATGGCTTTGGTAAAAGACCCTTCAGTAAAGCACCCGAATTTGGAACTGCTTTTCACTGTTGATGAAGAAAGAGGCTTAACTGGTGCTAATGGTCTAAGTAAGGGTGTTCTTACCGGAAAATACCTGATTAACCTTGATTCTGAAAATGAAGGTGTATTCACTATTGGCTGTGCTGGTGGTAAAGATACTCATCTGGCTCTTGATTTGGAATATGAAGAAGTTCCCAATGACTATGTTCCTTATTTAATAAAGCTTACCGGCTGCACTGGCGGTCATTCTGGCGAAAACATTCATTGCGAACGTGCTAATGCAATTAGAGTCTTAGCTAGAATTCTTCAGAACTTAGAAGAAATAACAGATGTCAGAATTATAAATATAACTGGTGGCTCCGCTCACAATGCTATTCCTAGAGATTGTGAAGCAACTTTCTTCGCTCCTGTAGCAGATAAACAGGGGATTGAAGAAGTCGCCTGCAAAATGGCTGAAACTGTTAAGAAAGAATTTGTTGATACTGATCCGAATATTCAGCTGGTTCTTGATGAAAACTTTGAACCGGCAGATAGACGCGCAATGCTTTCATGGCTTAGCGTTAAGGTTTTAGATTTCTTAAGAGCCATTCCTCATGGTGTTGCAAGCACTATTAAGAAACTGAATTTAACAGAAACTTCTTCTAATCTTGCTACAGTAAGAGTAGCTGACGGACAGTTGCTTGTTCACACAAGTCAGAGAAGCAGTGTTATCAGTCGTAGAGACGCTATAACTTCAAGAGTTGAGTCTGTCGGAAGATTGGCTGGCGCTCATGTTTGGAGTGGAAACGGTTATGTTCCATGGCAGCCGAACTTTGATTCTCAATTAGTAAAACAGTGTCAGGCTATTTATAAGAAGCTTTTCAAGGTTGAACCCAAGGTTGTGACAATTCATGCTGGTTTGGAATGCGGCATTATTGGCGACAAGCACCCTGGTATGGAAATGTTATCTATTGGTCCAGACGCTGAAGGTATACATTCTCCAGATGAAAAGCTTTATCTGCCTTCTGTTGGTAAGGTTTACGAACTGGTTGCTGCTTTCTTGGCTAATTTGGAATGAGTCAAGGGAGAAGACCCCCTTTAGCAAGCAATAGCAAAGCAATCTAATAACATTAAGAGGAAGAAAATGCTGAATAAAAAATATATTAATATCACACTACTTTTTGCAGTATTCTTTGGTTTTGTATCAACCGTATTTGCAGATAAGAATTTGACAATTCTTCATACAAACGACACACACGCTCATCTGATTCCTTTCGATGATAAAGACCATGGAACAAATTGCGGCGGTCTTGTCCGCAGAGCTGGTTTAATCAACCTTATCAAGAAGGATGTTGAAAATCCTTTAATTCTTGATGCCGGCGATATTTTCCAGGGTACAACCTTTTTCACTATCTTCAAGGGTGAAGCAAGCTATAGAACAGCTAAGGCAATAGGCGTAGATGCTACAACCATGGGGAACCACGAACTGGACTTGGGTATTGAACATCTGCTTTCTATTATCGATAAGACTGGCATGAAAGTTCTTGCCAGCAACGTAGTATGGCCAGACGGCAGGAAACATGTTTTCCAGCCATATGCTGTTTTTGTTAGAAACGGTCTTAAGATTGGGGTTATCGGCAGAGTTGGTCATGACAACTGGGCTGACTGCAATATTAAAGATACTAACAAAATGAAGCTTCTTGATGATATTGAAAACATCAGAGAAACAGCAAAGAGAATCAGACCATACGTTGATTTGCTTGTAGTTATTTCTCACGCAGAAGTTGAAAACGATAGAAAGATGGCTGCCAGCATTGCAGAAATCGACGTTTTAATCGGCGGTCATAGTCATACTAAAATTATGAAGCCTGAACTTATCAAGCATTTCAAGTTTGCTGGCGATTATGATAATGGCTTAGGCGGAACAATCTTTACAGAAGCTTATGAATGGGGTCATTATCTTGGTCGTATCGATCTGACTGTTGATGATAACAATAAAATTACAAAATGGGATGGCGAACTTATAGAAGTAAAGCCTGAACACGAAGCTTATGCCACTAAGGGCATCAAAGATTTGGTTGAATACTATGACCAAAGCAGAATTAAGCAGATAAGCAGAGTAATTGCTCACTCTGAAAAGGGTCTTCCCTATGATAAAAAGCTTAGAACCAAGAAGATGTGCCCCGCAGGCGTTTTCACCTGTGACGCTTTAAAAGAAGCAACTCACTCTGACATTGGTATGGTTAACGCCAAGGGTGTCAGATGCCCGATTGCAGCTGGTGATATTACCGTAGATAATATCCATACTATGCTTCCTTTCGAAAACACAATCGTAGTTGTTACTTTAAAGGGTGACCAGATTCAGAAAATGTTGGATCACGCAGCCAAGATTTGGGGAAAGCAGACTTCTACCGTTATGAGCGGTGTTTCTGGCGAACTTAATGTTAAAGAAGGCAAAGCTAAGAATGTTAAAGTTAATGGTCAGCCTATTGATCCTGATAAGGAATATAGAGTTGCAGTAACCAGCTTTATTGTTGATGGGAACGAAGGTGGCGATGTATACTTCGCAAAACCTGTTTCCATAAAAGATTCTGGTATCATTATGAGAGATGCTGTAATTTCTTATATGGAATCTTTGAAGGAAATACCCAACATAGATTACGAACCAATGCAGATTATAGGCCAAGAATAAGACCATTTTACAACAAGAGGGAAGAAGCAACATATGAAAAAGGGATTATTGGTTATTTTTACAGCCCTGCTGTTTGTTTCTTGTTTTGCACAAAACCTGTATGCTGCAACTAATAACCAGTTAAACAGAGTAGTTGTAACTTTTTCTCCTCTTGTTATAAAGAATATTAATTGTACCAATCAGCTTTTCAATCTGTTTGTAGAGCTTTCCAAGAATAAGACTAAGCTGTCTGAAACCATAGAAGATTCGGGTATGTTGTGGTCTATAAGCCAGAATTACTGTGGCATTCAGATTTCTTTCAGCTCATCGAAAAGCCTGGAAGAATTATTTACAATAGTTTCTATGCTATTGGAAAAGAGCTTTGCGCTTTCTGATAAGCTTCTTGAAAATCAGAATAATAACAATGTAAAAGCAATAGACAGACTTTACCTCTTTGCTGTTAAGCCTGATGCTGTGGCTTTTAAGTCTAATCCGGTTACAATCAGATTTTTTGATTATCTAGGCAAAGAAGTTCCTGATTTTTATTCTAAGCTTTTTCAAAAGAATGAGGCTAATGAAGCTGATAATGGCGATGACAGTCTGTTAACTGATAAAAAAGATTTAACTGATGTCATAGCTAAGTACTGTGATTTTTACAAGAAGTGTGCAGAAACCTGCAGTGTTCGCCCTAATATTCAGCCTGTTTCCAAGCCTATATTAGCTAAGTTGTTGATTTGGGATAATCTGACTCCAGATACTTTTATTTCTGCTAGTTTAGTAAAGAACAAACTGATTTTTGATGGGGAAAACAATCAGAATTCCGGTATAGAACTTATTAATACTGGAAATGGAATGGCTCTTGTGGTCTTCTGCGAAACAGAAAAGAATTCTTTATATGCCCAGCATTTATTGATGAATAAAAGAATAGATGCTGCTGTTTCTGGAATCGGCCCCAAAGAATGGGAAGCCTGGAATACTAAGCTTTTAGAAGTAATGCGTAATGACAGACGAGATTTCAATAAGAAAGCTATGTTTGATGCTTGGAATAAGCATTGGTCAGGAAAAGGTTTCGAAGCTATCCCGGCTAAATCAGACTTTAAAAAGCCTAATTATCAAAAAGAAGTAAATATTTTTGCCACTCAGTCAGACCATGCTTTTTATCTTTCACCAGATACTTATCCAGCTATATATGCTTGTAATGATGAAGATTTCAAAGATGGTTCAAATGTGGCTGTATGTTTAGAAGCCAAATCCAATATAATTAATGGTATTGAAAAACATGTGGGTTCTTCGCTTCCTATAAGTGTTCCCATAACTATCAACAGAAAAAGACCAGATAGAATAACACTGAGCTTCTATAGCCCGGAAGCAAAGATTCCTGCTCATTTATCAAGAATAAAGTCTTCTGTAGCTGACTTTTTGTATTCTAAGTTTAAAGTAACTGATTTAAAACAATCTATAAAGATAGGTATTGCAGGAATCTCATCAATTCCAGCTTATCAGCTACAAGGTCTCTTAAGTCTTGGCTGGCCTACTACAAAAGCCAATGCCAAGATTAGAGTAGCGAATATTTCAGATTTGTATGATTTTGTGAAGAATACTTCCTCAAATGAAAAAATATTAAAACTTCGTTGGGAAAACCTCGCTTCATCACCTCAAGACAAGGCTTATATACTTTCTGTATTGGCTTGCAACAATCTGACTATAGATTCCTGGTTTGGGGAAGATAATAAATAGTCAGTGCAGTGGCCCTTTCTGACTAAGACGTTCTAACATTTCAGCTAAATTTTTGTAACTGGGAGTGTCTTTTTCAACAGCATTCAGAGAGCGTCTAATCAACTGAATAGCTTCGCTGTTTTTCCCCTTTTTATTCAAGATAACGGCGAGATTATAGTAAGCGCTAGCATCGTGGGAATCGAGAACAATAACTTTTCTGTATATTTCTGCGGCTTTTTCGAAGTCATTGGATTTCTGATAGGCTAAAGCCAGGTTATTGAGTATTCTGGCACTTGGCTGCTGGTATCGCAAACCGTCTTCATACTGTTTAATAGCTTCCTGCCACCTATTAGTCTTTAGGTAGATGCTGGCAAGATTGAACCTGATTACAGATAAATCAGGCTTGAGTTTCAAAGCTTTTTTGTAGCTTTCAATGGCTTCTTCAATGGCTCCATTACGATAATAAGCGGTGCCTAGATTGCTTAACGCCTGAATACTGAAGGGGTCCATTTCCAATATTTTATTAAAGGTTTTAATTGCGTTTTCAAACCTAGTCAGTTTGAAATAAAGATTTCCAGCAAAAGTTAAGCCCTTTGAGTCATAGGGAAATTTAGAAAGAAAATATTCGACAGCTTCAAGAGCTTCTTTAAGTTTGCCGACTTTATAGAAATTCTGATAGTTGTCTCTGAGCTCTTCCCTGATTTCGGCATTGCTTCTTTCGGGGGGCTGAAGAGGGGTTTTGGTATTTTTTGATGTTTGAACAGCAGAGGAAGGTATGTAATCTCTGTTTATGACAGGGGAGTTGATAGATTCGCTTATTGCAGATCTTATGATTTTTGGCGCAGTTGGAAGTTTTATTTTTTCCAGCTTTGCTGCAAGAATGCTGTGAGCAGGGTAGTTCAATAATTCGTTCAGAACTATTCCTAGCTGTCTTACAGCGTATGCACCAGAAATTTTTAGAGATAAATCTCGGCTGGAAAGCATGTTTTCCAGGTCTTTTACAACATCTGTTTCACCAAGTCTAAAGAGTATTTTAGCGGCATTGGCTTTGGTTCTGTTGTCTGAATCATGGAGCATCGGCTTGATTACTCTAATACAGCCTTCACCGAGTATTTCTTCAAGACCTTCAACCGCATTGGCTCTAACTCTAGAATCTCTGTCATGAAGAGCACTTTGTAGAGTAATGTTGGCGCCTTTCCCGCCTATATGACCAAGACTGGTTATTATAGAAGCTCTCAGCTTTGGATTTCTTTCTTCTGAAAGCATTTTTACCAGAATATCACTTGCAGGGGCAACTCTTAATTTGCCTAACATTGTTATAGCTTGAAGTCTAACAAATGGGGCTGTGTCATTCAGCATTTCAAGAATAACACCAGTTTGTGCCTCTTTTGCTCTGACGGTAAAAGCTTTTGCGGCGTTCTTTCTGACATCTGGTTCGTCGTCTTTTAAAAGTTCAATCAGGTATTCAAGAGCGTTATCGCAGTCTATGACAGATAAAATATAAGCAGCTGTGGCTCTGACCCATTTGCTGGGGTCAACTGTCATGTTTCTTATGCTTGATTTGAGCTCTGATACCTTGCCGATTTTGTAGGCTGCAACCAGGGCATTGCCTCTGACTCTGTTTGATGAATAGTTGAAGAATGGCTGAATGAGTGCAAATACCTTGTCTGAGGGGAGACCTAGTTTTGAAAAAGCTTCAATGGCATTAGCCTTAACTCTGTCATCTGGGTCTCTTAAGGCTCTTGTTAAAGTGGCAACGGCGGTCAAATCGCCTAATTGCCCTAAAGCACTTATGATTGCGGCACGTTTCCTTTCGTTTCTTTCTCTAAGGAAGAAGGCTACGAGAGGATTTGTTGCTTTGTGGTTGCCTATTTTCGCAAGGGCGTCTACTACATTCAGGAATATCCATTCGTTGCTTTCGCCCAGGCAGCCTAATAGATTGGAAACTGTGTTCAAGTCTTTAATACGACCGAGAGATGTTATTGAAGCATATCTGACATTTGCGTCTAAATCACTTAAGCCAGAAACCAGTGCGTCTACAGCTATTTTGTCTTTGAAATTTCCTAGTGCAAGTGCGATATTGGGGCGAATTTCCTTGTCTGCTTCAGCAAAGGCTGTTAAAAGATTTCTGAAAGAAATTTCATCGCCGATTGCTGCTAAGGCTTCTGGCATCGAGCTATCTTGCTTTTCCTTTAAAATAGCTTCAGTTAAGGGAACAATAGCTTCGGGGTCGCATATTTTTTCAAGAGCTTTGGCGCCTTCTTCTTTCAGACGAGGGTCTTGATGAGAAAGAAAGCCTATAAGTTTTCTTGTACAGGGTTTTAAAAGATAAAGCCCTTTTTCTTTTAATATGTTATTCTCGGAAGCCATTTTTTTAATATTAAAAAAAGACTCGCTGATGATTTGAGCGAGTCTTTTTTATTAGCTGAAAGTTAACTAAGCCATTCTTAAGGTCTTGATTCCGACCTTTTCAAAGGCAACTTTCATTTTGTTGATTCCATCATCTGTTGTACCAACTTCAATTACTTCACCAGTATCATCCCATACTTTGTGAAATACCATATCGCCTTTTTCAAAAGTATCAGTTACAGAATATTCTCTAACTTCACTTTTCTTTTTTGATGAGGCATCTTCTGTTTTTTTGATTGTCTTAGCGCGAACCATTCGTTGTCCTCCCTTTCCGGAAGTATATTATTCATAGTATCTTATCATGTTAAGTTTTTTATTGTCAAGTTTTTGAGACAGGGCAGACTTTTTGTTGAATCTTGCTATAAAAAAACTAATAATGTATATTGAGTTTAAGAATAAAAAAGAGGAGTGCGAAATGAAAAATAAAAGCGCTAAGGGTTTTGTTCTTTTTCTCGCTGCTATGGGTTTGTTGGAAACCGCAGCTTTTGCTGATAATTACACAATAACAGGTAAAATAAAAGAATATCGTTCTTGGAAACCTATCGCCAATGCCAATGTTTCTTTTGTTTATGATGGCGGTGGCGAAGTGTCTGCTATTTCTGATGAAAAGGGGAATTACACAATCAAGCCAGAATTAAATAAATCTGGTAATCTAATTGTTAAGGCAGAAAACTATAAAGAATATAAAACTAATTACAGTGCTGTTTCCTATGATAGAGAGTATAAAGTTAACAATATAGATCTTGAATTCGATTATTTTACTATTAACGGTCGTATTTTTGATTATGTTACTTTAGAACCTGTAAAAGATGCAGAAATTACCTTTGTTTACGAATACGGTGAAGGCCAATCTGACACTGTTAAAACAGATGAATTAGGCAAATATTCAATTAATCCTGCACTTGGTAAAAATGGTACATTACAGGTCATTAAAGAAGGATATATTGATAAAAAGGACAAATTTAGTGCTCGTGGAGCTGGTGATGTTCTAAATAATTATAATTATGAAATTAGACCGGTTAATGAAACTTGGACACTAAGCGGAAAAGTCCAGGAAAATAAAACATGGTTCCCTATTGCTGGTGCTGAAGTAGGCTTCATATATGATGAAGGTGGACAAGTTGCTTCTGTAACTACCGATGCTACAGGAAACTTTCAGATAAAACCTCTAATTAATAAATCGGGTAAGCTTATTATTAATGCTAAAGATTTCAAATCATATATAGAATCTTTTGGTGCTCGTGGCAGTGGAAGAGACGTTTATCAGAATTCTTTCAAAATGCATCACAATTATTGGACAGTTAGCGGAACTGTTGTTGATTATAAGACTTTAGAACCAGCCGTAGGTGTTAGTGTTTGCTGGATTTATGATAAATCAACAGACAAAACTCCTGAAGTTAAAACAGACGAAAAAGGTTTTTATCAATTTAATGTAGATGCTGATAGGGCTGGTGCTATAGAATTCAGTGGCGATGGCTGGATTACCAAAAAAGAAAATAACGGTGCTCGTGGTAGTGATGATTTTGCATATTGGAAACACGAACTGCATAAAACTGATGAAACCTTTACTTTAACAGGAAAAGTTACAGACTATTCCACTAAATATTATATTGAAGGCGCAAAAGTATCCTTTACTTATGATGATGGTGGAGAAGTAGCTACAGAAACTGACAAACTTGGTAATTATACTCTTTATCCTTTAATCAACAAACCTGGTAAAGTAATTATTACAAAAGACAGTTATATTACTTACAAAACAGGTTCTATTAGAAGAAATGATACAAAAGATCAGGCAACAGAAAATTGCACTCTTTATCATAATTACTGGACTCAAACAGGAAAAGTAGTTGATTATAAAACCGGTGATGGTTTAAAAGACGTAACTCTTACCTTCTATTATGAAGATGGTAGCCAAATTGATTGTACTACTGATGAAAATGGTGATTATATAATAACTCCTGAAAATAATAAAAAAGGCAAAATGTCTATAACTTGTGAAGGTTATACTCCGAGAAGAGAAGGTGAAACCTACAGAGGGTCAGATGATTTTGTTGTATATAATTATGATATTAAAAAAGCACAAGATACTTATACTATCGTAGGCAGAGTATTTAATGATAAGGATAAAAAACCTGTATCTGGTGCTACTGTAGAATATACTGCTAAAGATGGAACTAAGTTGACTGCTACTACTGATGAAAAGGGTGATTATATTCTTAATGCTCCATTGAGCCAAGACGGAAGCTTTAAAGTAACTGCTAAAGGCTTCAAAGAAGGTAAAGACACAATTGGTTCTAAATCTGACAGTAGAGACAGAGTTGTTAGAGATTTCTATCTGGCAAAATAAAAGAGATGAGAGATGAGAGATGAGAGATAAGGGAATTGTTTAGAACTCAAACTAACGATGATTCGTGAGGCTACTAACTAAACAATCCTCTAATCTCTTGCCTCTAATCTCTAATCTCTAATCTCTAAAAAAAGTGATTATTACAGAGTTTATGGTTGCTAACAAAGATTGTTATAGCAGAAATTAACGATACGGAGCTGGTATGAGAAGATTTTGTGTTTTATTTGGATTTTTACTTACAACTAATATGTTGCTTGCCCAAGATACCTGGACATTGAAAGACATCGAGCTTGAAATGATTAAATGTCCTGCTGGTGAATTCTTAATGGGTAGTCCAAAGGGTGAAATGGGCAGAGACTTGAAAGAAATACAACATAAAGTAATTCTTAGCGATTCCTTTATGATTGGCAAATATGAAGTAACTCAAAAGCAATACAAAGCTGTAATGGGCAAAAATCCATCAAAATTCAAAAATGATTCTCAGCCAGTTGAACTAGTTAATTGGAATGATGCAAAAGAGTTCTGCGAAAAGCTGAATACAAAGTTTTCTTCTTCCATTCCGTCTGGTTTTAAATTTGACCTTCCTACAGAAGCACAATGGGAATATGCCTGCCGAGCTGGTACTAATTCCGCTTTTAATAATGGCAAAGAGCTGACTACAGAATATAAATGCGATAATCTTGATGAAGTTGGTTGGTATGCAAAAAATTCAAAATTTACGACCCACCCAGTAGGGCAAAAACAGCCAAACTCCTGGGGTATATATGATATGCAGGGGAATGTTTCTGAATGGTGTCGAGATTATGATGGAAGTTTCGTAGAAAGTGAAGCAAAAGATCCTAATGGTCCAGAAAAGGGAACAGACCGCGTTATAAAAGGTGGAAACTACAATGTTAACGCCAAATTTTGCCGTTCCGCTATACGATTGAATGCTAACCCCAAAACTAAGGATATGAAGACTGGTTTCCGAGTTGCTTTGATTCCAGTAGGAAGTGGAACAGAAATCAATTTCGCTTCAAAAACTGAAACTCCGCAAAATATAGCTAGTCAGCCTAAGGAAAATACTCCTGTAAAAACTTCTGAAACAGCAAAGACTACAGCTACTAACTCTCAAAATAATGAAGCTAAGCAGGATTGGACTTATTCTGACTTAAATTTACAAATGGTTTACTGTAAATCAGGAAAATTCAAGATGGGCAGCCCAGAAAATGAATTGGGTCGAACAAAAGGCTCTGACTTAGATGCTAACGAAGTTTCAATCGATAAAGATTTTTATATAGGTAAATATGAAGTAAGTCAGAAACTCTTTTCTGATGTAATGGGTGAAAAACCATCAAGATATGCAGATGATAAAAAACCGGTAGAATCTGTATCTTATTATAAGGCTGTTGAATTTTGTAAAAAGCTGAATGAACTTACCAAAGATAAGAGACCTGCAGGATATGAGTTCGCACTTCCTACAGAAATGCAATGGGAATATGCTTGTAGAGCAGGTTGTGAAACTTCTCTAAATAATGGGAAGCAAATTTCTTCCGATAAGGGTAATTGTGCTGAATTGAATGATATTGCTTGGTATAAAGCTAATTCTGACAAAATAACTCACGAAGTCGGAACCAAAAAGCCCAACAACTGGAATATTTTCGATATGCATGGGAATGTAGCAGAATGGTGTTTAGATGCTTATAACGGCAATGAAATAGCAAAAGAAGTCAACAACAACAGCAAGTGTATTGTAAAAGGCGGAGCTTATTTCTATGAACCAGCCAAGAACCGCTCTGCCAGTAGAGGAACAGCTTCCCCTAACGCAATGTCATCAGGTATCGGCTTCCGAGTAGCTCTGGTACAAACTGAAAACTGAAAGTTGAGTTATATAACTTGCTATACGTATAAATACGTATTATACTAAAAGTGAGTAAATCAATATGCCAATGACACCTAAAGAAATGATAAAAATATTAGAGAAAAATGGATTTGTATTAATTTCCTCTAATGGTTCTCATCATAAATACAAGAATAATAAAACGGGAAAGGTTACTATTGTTCCTGTTCATTCTAAAGAATTGAAAAAGGGCTTAGAACAAGAAATTTTAAAACAGGCTGGTATAAAATGAAAAAAATCTTAGAAAAAACTTATTATCCTGTTATTTTTCACATAGAAGAAAAGGGTTATTCCACAATTGTTCCTGATTTAGATGGTTGTTTCTCTCAAGGGGATAATATGACAGAAGCAGTAGCAATGACTCAGGAAGCTATTGGACTTATGTTAGAAGAATATTTAGAAAAATCTGTAGCTTTACCCAAACCATCTAATATTGAATCAATAAAAAAAGATAAAAATGATTTTATAGTAATGGTGGAATTTGACCCAGTTAAATATCTTGAACAAAATAGTAATAAAGCAGTAAAAAAGACTTTAACTATTCCTAACTGGCTAAATGTAATTGCAGAGAAAAATAAAATTAATTTTTCTCAGATACTTCAAAAAGCTATACGTCAAGAATTAAAAATATAATATTTGAGGTGCTAAAAAGTATCTGGAAAATAATAAGTAGTTTTTATTTGTTTGTTGCCTACCCATTGTCATAAACATATAGCTTTCATGGCTAAAGCCCATACGCTATACTTTTTATGACAAATGTGTAGACTTTTCTTAACTCTCAATTCTTTTAAAAGCGGACAGTTGCTTGCTCAACCTTATATTAGGGTAAAGGGCATAGGGTGAAGGGAGTAGGGCTGTTTATCCCCTTTTTCAAAGGGGAAAGATTGCGTAAGCAATCTAGGGGATTTTCGAGAAGTTGAATAAGCAGTAGAAAGTCAAGTCCGAAGACTTGTAGTGAACCTAAAACAATTCCCTTTTCTCTCCTCCCTAATCTCTTATCTCTCTAAAATAATCTATTGCCCCTCATACTCTCATATAGTAGAATTTTATTGAGTGTTTAATGTGGGGAGTTGTTATGAGAAAATACTGGGTTTTGGTTGGTTTATTGCTTGTTGCTGGTCTTTTGTTTGCGCAGAACAGAGCAAATTATGATAAAAATTATTATGAGCCGATAAAGCTTAAACCTTTCAAGGCTCATCCCAATACTTTTGTTCCTGAAGAAGTAGAGTTAGAGCCTAACTTAGAACTTGCTCCAAAAGCTAATACTGAAACAACCAAACCTGTTTTAACTCAAAAAGATGATAAAAAAGCTGTTTCAAACCAAGAAGTAATTGTAAGCAAGAAAGCACAAGAGCCAAAAACTGACATAAAGTCAGAATCTACAGGGAATAACTCTACTTCTTCGGAAAAGATTGTTGCAGACTATAAATCTCAAGAAGAAAAAATAGAAAAAGAAGAACCTAAGAATCCTTTTTCATTCCTTCCTAAGGGCAAAAGTAAAGCTTTCAAGATTACCCCTGTAGAAGGTGTAACTATTTCAGCAGAAGAAAACGCTCTCGACAAAGATAGAGAGTTTACTATGAAAGCACTTTCTGAAAAGCAAATAGATGATTTTGGCGACAAGCTTAACACAGAAAGAAAAGAAACGGGCTGTGTTATTTCCGCCTGGGAACTTCATGCAGGAATGGCTGACAATGAAGTGCTAGAAGGCTCTTTCAAGATGGAATTCGACTTAGAAAAGCTGGGCGTTTTACCAGAATTTTACGAAAATGTTGCCTGTTACAGAATTGACGACCAGGGCAACTGGTTTGAGTACGTAATAGAGCATAAAGGTAAAAATGCATCTGTTGCTAGTCGTCAGAATTCTATGATGGTTCTTGCAGTAAAAGACACAATCACTATAGCTTACGACCCTAAAGACGATGAAATAAAGCTTGTTACAGATAAAAATGACAAGAATTTTTCCCATTTAGATGATTTGTATAAAGTAATTAATAAAAAGAACAATACTGTAGTTTGGGAAATAAAGTATGATGAAACAGATTGGATATTGGGAAAAGAGTCAAAAGGATTTGTAAATTTTTCTCCTATAGCGATGAAAAAATTAACAGATGAATTGAATCGTTTATATAAAATAACGAAAAACAGCGCAGAAGTTTCAAGAAAAACTATTGCTGATTTAAAAAACAATAATTATAACTTCAATGATAAACAGGCATTTAGACAGTTTCAAGAAAAAGAAACCCAGGAAGCCCTTAAAAATAATCAGAATTTTCAAGAAAAGGCCAAGAAACTTTTAAAACTCTATAAAGATTATGAAACAATAGCTAAAAAGGTTCAATCTTGTTGTCAGATGGCTTGTGATTATTACTATGATGTCATCTATGAAGACGAAGAAAATAACAAAAAAAATTATGGTCTTAAGCAAGTTACTTACAAAGTAGATATAAAGATTATAAACAAAAAGGAAAAAGGAGCGGAAACGCCTACTAATTTCTGGCTTTGTACACCTGAGATTAAGATTCCTTATGTAGCAATCAAAGACAACAGCCAAAGTGAATATGACAACTTTACTCTTACTGTTTGTCATGAAATGTTCCATGTAGTTCAAAGAAACTGTTATAGTAAATACCGAAGCTGTCTAAAATGGGATGAGGCAACCGCCCAGTATTTTGAAGATGATGCTCTTCAATGGTTCAAAGATCATGACAAAATGAATAAATTTACTGAAAATACAGATCACAATGCTGATTATTGGGAATACTATACGATTCCTTTAAATAATGATATGGGTTTTATTGAGGGGAAATACTATCAGTATTCTTTTGATAACAAAGCTGCTTTAGGCTATCCACTCTCCCATTTTCTTCGTTATTTAAACGAAAAGAAAATAAAAACAGAAAAAGCTTATAAAGACAAACGCTGGCACGATTTTAACAACTGTTATTCCTGGTATCAGAGTTATCCTGCGTTCACAACCCTTTTATACGATACATTTGGTATTAAAGAAAAAGAAGCAACCGAATATTATATAAACTTCGCAAAGGACTATTCTGAAAAATTCTATGAAAGGATAAAATCAACTAGAGAAACAATTTTATCTACTGGCTTTACTGAAGCACCATATTTGCTATTTGGTGCTAAGGAGGTTGGTAAAAATGGTCAGAAAGTTGAATTTGAAGACGAAAATTATACAATACGTGTAAGAGAGATTTATTCTTATGTCCCTAAAAATTATTTTAATGACATTAACAGAAAAGTTGCTTTACAAATAGTGCTTGATCCTGATCTTAAGCATATTATGCCAGACAGAGATTTCAAGCCTATAGGACCTGAAAAATCTACAGAAACCCAAAGAGGATATTTTTATTTTCCTATAAATCCTAATGAAATCAAATTAAAACAATTACGAAATTATGAGGAAAAAGGTGACTATATAGCTAAATATTTCTATCTGCTTGAAATAGACGGTGGAACAGATGAGCTTCACGAGAGAATTAAGGACCGTGGAAACCTTAATGGATTAACTGCTGGTTACACAATTTGGACTATGTATGCTCCAGAATTGAAAAAAGAAAATCCGATGGATTTTGAAACAGTAGAAGAAATAGTAGATGGACAGAAAAAAGAAGTTGAGAAAGTCTGTTTGCAACTTCCCGAAAAAAGTGAAGCAGCAGAAAAAGGAAAATGTATCGATGGCTATCTTGTTGGAATTAAGATAGACAAAGGTGAAAAGCTTGTTAAGCATTTCGAGATGGATAAAATCAAAGACCAGAAAGTCTATTTCGATTTTGACGAACTGAAACCCAAAGATTATAAAGAAGGCGACCCTGTAACTGGGCAGGTCTGCATTGCAGAATATGTTTTAAGCAATACTGGCGAAAGACTCAAAGGACCAGAATCAGAAAAAGTCAGATTTGGTTTAGAGAAAAAGGATTATATCGGTGTTATGAGGTGGGGGGATTTTTTAGGCTCTCAAGATGTTATTCCTGAAGCTAAAGTAATGTGGAAAGGAAATCATATATTTATCGATATTCCAAAGCATATTATAAAAAAAGGTAATTTCAGCCAATACGATGTAGAAATCGGCGAAATGCAGTGTGAGCTGGTTTTCGATGAAAAATCTCCAAAAAATAACACCAATGAAGATTATTATCAAAAAGCAACTTTTGTTAAAAAACCTGACAAATGGTCAATAAAATATAGTTATAAAGATGATGACGGTTTCTTGGTAAAGGAAGAAGTCAGCGTATTTTTCGATGATAAGACTATTTTTTGGTATTATGGAAATAACGTAAATATTAAACGCAGAAATAAAGTTGGAGAATTCGGACTCTTTTTTGAAGGTTACAAAGAAAGGTCTATAGACTACGGAAGAGAAGTGGAACTTATAGACTTTGACAAAGAAGAAGAAGTAAGAAAACAGCCTCCAAACGGTAAAATAAATCCTTATTTATGGAAACGTCCAACGAAAAAAACAAGATACCTGAAAACAAATTCAACAAGGGGAAACAAAGATTTTGTCAGCTTTGATGCTAGTGTGTATTTCTCGACTTATTTAACCCAGAAACAGATTGACGATTGGAAGAAAGGACGGAAATAGGAATTGAGAAATGAGAAATGAGAATTGAGAATTGAGTGTTGAGAGTTTAGAGCAATAGAGCGAAGAGCGAAGAGCGAAGAG
>JAFPZP010000008.1 GCA_017417215.1 Candidatus Rifleibacteriota bacterium
GGTTTTTGTTGTTTTTATTGTTTAGGCGAAAGTTAGAAAACAACGGTTATTGGTAATACTAGATACTTTGCAGAGTTTAAGCTATACAACAACTACAATAACTACCAATTACAATAAAAACTTAGCTGAAAGCCTTTTTGCTAGTGATTAGGGTATAGGGAGAAGGGAAAGATATAAGATATAAGACCATAACTTGAGAGACAATAGAAGTCTACCCATTGTCATAAAAAGTATAGCGTATGGGCTTTAGCCCTGAAAGCTATACGTTTATGACAATGGGTAGACTACACAGAGCGGACAGTTAGACGAGAGACCTCTATTCTCCGCACAAGGCTCGTTCCCTCAAAGTCTATCCGAAGGTAGGTATTTTCAGATACCGCGGAGGAGAATAAGGTCGAACAAGCAACTGTCCGCCTATGATTCAGTTATCAATCATCCGTAAACCAGCAACAGGTAGCCAATCCCAACAATTCATTTGTGTTATGCTTTTTTTATGTTATAATAGTTTAATACAGGATTGTACCCATCTATTAGGAATGCCAACAAAAGCGAGCATATTCCCTTAGACACAACCTGTTACAAAGCTGTATTAGAAATCTAACAGCAGCAATTAAACCGGAGGAATATTCAATGAGCGTAAAAATGGTAGTAGTAGGTTCTATAGCCTATGATAGCCTTGAAACCCCTAAAGGAAAACGTGAACGAGTTCTTGGAGGCTCTGCTTCATACTTTTCAACCGTAGCAAGCTATTTTACAAATGTTGGCTTAGTCGGTGTAGCAGGCAAAGACTTTGAACAAAAACACATTGACTTCCTGAAAAAGCACGGAATCGATATGACCGGTTTCGAACAAAGCAAAGAAGGAAACACCTTTAATTGGGTAGGCAGTTATGGTGAAGAATTCGGTGATGCAACAACTCACAGCACCTGCTTAAACGTTTTTGAATCATTCAATCCTGTTCTTCCTGAAAGTTACAAGAATGCTGAATTGCTGTTCCTGGCCAATATTCACCCATCTCTTCAGATTCAGATAATTAATCAAGTAAAGAATCCTAAAATCATTGCTCTTGATACAATGAATCTCTGGATAAACACCACAAGAGATACTCTTCTTGAAGCTATTAAAAAAGTAGATATTCTCTTTGTTAATGAAACTGAAGCAAGAATGCTTGCTCAGGAAAAGAAATTCGCTCACGCAGTTGCAAAACTTCTAACTATGGGACCCAAGCGCATAGTTGTTAAACTAGGTGAACTTGGCGCTATGACAGCAACTAAAGAAACCAGATTCTTTGCTCCAGCTTTCCCAAGTCTTGATGTAACAGACCCAACTGGTGCTGGTGACTCATTTGCCGGCGGTTTCATGGGCAGTCTTGCAAAGCATGGTGATTATTCAGAAAAAGGCTTCAGAAAGAGCATGCTTTACGGTTCAGCAATGGGCTCATTAACTGTTGAAAACTTCAGCGTTGAAACCTATGATAACTTAGACCCCAAACGTATCGAAGAACGTTTTGAAGCTCTGAAAGAAATGGTCACTCTTTAATTAGAAATTCGAGCATAAAAAAAAGATTCAATGAATTTTTTCATTGAATCTTTTTTTATCAGTAAAAAGCTTTAAGCAATCTGACCTTCAACCTTATAAACTATCTGATAAGGTTCTTTGTTTTCTACACAGCGTTCATGAATAATAACCTTAGCAACTGAATTGTCTGAAGGAATTTCATACATAAGGTCGAGCATAAGGTCTTCAATAATACGTCTTAATCCACGAGCACCAGTATTCTGTTCGATTGCTTTCTTTGCTATAGCAGAAAGAGCTTTTGGAGTAATTTCTAAGTCTACGCCTTCCATCTTCATCAGTCTTGCATACTGTTTTACCAAAGCATCTTTTGGTTCAGTGAGAATCTTAACCAAATCAGCTTCGCGAAGATTATCGAAAGTAGCGAGAACAGGAACACGACCGATAAATTCAGGAATCAAGCCAAAACGAAGCAAATCGCCAGGCATGATATCTTTTAAAAGGTCTCCGACTTTTCTTTCGCTCTTAAGAACAGGTGTAGAACCAAAGCCCATAGTTTTCTTTGCTGTTCTAGCTTCTATAATCTTTTCTACTCCCTCAAAAGCACCGCCTAAGAGGAAGAGAATATTTTTGGTATTCAACTGAATATATTCTTGATGAGGATGCTTACGTCCGCCCTGAGGTGGAACTTGAGCAATCTTGCCTTCAAGAAGTTTCAGCAGAGCCTGCTGGACCCCTTCACCAGAAACATCACGCGTAATGGAGACATTTTCACTCTTACGAGCAATCTTATCAATTTCGTCAATATATACAATACCGCGTTCAGCTTTTTGAACATCATAATCAGCCGCACGAAGTAGATTTAAAAGAATACTTTCAACGTCATCGCCAACGTAACCAGCCTCTGTTAAAGTAGTTGCGTCAGCAATACAGAAAGGTACATTCAAAAGTTTCGCTAAGCTTTGTGCCAGATGAGTCTTACCAGAACCTGTCGGTCCGATAAGCAGAACATTTGATTTCTGCACTTCGACATCATCTTTGTGTTCATCACCAAGCGCTAATCTCTTGTAATGATTGTACACTGCAACAGATAGAATCTTCTTGGCTCTTTCCTGACCAACAACATATTGATCGAGAACCTTGACGATATCTTTAGGTTTCAGTGTATTTTGCATTGCTTGAGGACTATCTTCGTCAAGTTCCTCAAGAATAATATCATTACACAAACCTATACATTCATCGCAAATGTAAACGTCAGGTCCAGCAATAAGCTTGCGGACCTGATCTTGTCCTTTTCCGCAGAAGGAACAGTGAAATTGCGGGGTCTTAGAAAGCATGCTTACTCCTCAGTCGGTTTTGCTACATTCCGCTGAACAACTTCATCTATAAGACCATAATCCTTGGCTTCCTTTGCAGACATAAAGAAGTCACGATCTGTGTCTTTCTTAATCTGTTTCAAAGGCTGCCCAGTGTGTGCGGCCAGGATGTTGTTCAACGAATCTTTCATTCGCAGAATTTCCTGAGCCTGAATTTCGATATCACTAGCCTGTCCCTGTGCTCCGCCTAATGGTTGATGAATCATGATTCTTGAATTAGGCAGTGCATAGCGTTTACCTTTAGCGCCTGCTGCAAGCAGGAAAGCCCCCATACTAGCGGCTTGGCCTATGCAGATTGTGCTTACATCAGGTTTGATGTACTGCATGGTGTCGTATATAGCCATACCAGCTGTTACAACACCTCCAGGGCTATTGATATAGATAGAGATATCTTTTTCAGGATCTTCGGATTCCAAAAAAAGAAGCTGAGCTACGACAACATCGGCTACACCATCATCTATCCCGCCGCCCAAAAAGATAATTCTATCCTTTAACAGACGTGAGTAGATGTCGAAAGCGCGTTCCCCACGGCTACTCTGTTCAATAACTATAGGAACCATTGTCACGCTTCTTCGTCCTCCTTGTTTTCGTCAGCTTCTTTTACCATATCGTATTTTACTTCATTATTTTTTAGTATAAAGTCACGAATTTTTTGACTTCTCAAAGAAAATTTTACATTTTCTTCGCCGTCATTTTGTGCGAGGGTTTCGAGAAGCTTTTCAACTGGCATGTTATATTCTTTAGCACGCTTTTCAATTTCTTCGCGATAATCAGCATCAGTTACTTCGATTTTTTCTCTTTCGCCAATAGTATCAATGATAAGCATCATCTTTGTCTGGCGAAGAGCTCTTTCTCTGAAGCTTTCACGGAATTCATTAACATCTTTACCAGAATTGCGGAGGTAATCCTGAATTGTAGTACCGAACTGTCTCCAGCGGCGATCTAAGCCCTGAATGAAGAAGTCGATAGTGCTCTGAACCATTGCTTCTGGAACATCGAACTTATATTCTTCGATAATCTTACCAAGAATATCATCGAAAGCACGTTCTTCAGCGTCGAATTTAGAGCGTTCTTCCAAATCTTCACGAATGCGAACTTTAAGAGCTTCGACATCTTTATAATCGCCGAGTCTCTGAGCAAATTCGTCATTTAATTCTGGAAGAGTTGGTCTTGAAATTCTAGAAAGAGTAACTTTATATTCTAAAGTCTTCCCATAGTATTTGGAATCTTTCTGGCTTTCATCTTCATTTTTGCGACTAGTGGTGCGGCTTTCGCCAATCTTCATGCCTTCGCAGAAAGAGAAGAGTTTGTCGTCTTTGAGAAGCTTGTGAGTCATCTTGTCGTCAGAAAGTTCTTCATCGACTTCGCCGTCACAGGTAACTTCAAGCTTAGCAGAGAAGTAATCACCAGGAGTCAATTCGCCATATTCGATAGCTTCGGTCTTGCTCTGTTGTTCACGAACCTGTTCAATTACTTTGTCAACGCTTTCTTCATCAACGATTTCACGCTGAACCTGAGTTGACATTCCCTTATAATTAAATTCACCAAGTTTTGGTCTTACTTCAAACTGAATCTTAAAAGTATAAGGTTCATTTTCTTTGAGATGTGATTCTACTAATTCAAAGCGACCAACAGGCTGAAGCTTGTTGTCTTTGATTGCTTGAGCATAAACATCTTGGATTAATTCTTCTTCGATCTGGGCTTTTACGTATTCCTGACCCATAGTAGCAGCAATAACATTTCTTGGGGCTTTGCCCTGTCTGAAGCCAGGTATTCTTATCTGGCGTGCTGCACGTGTAAAGAAGCTTTTGTAAGCTGCATTAACTTTTTCTTTTTCGACTTCAACTGTTAAAGCAACTTTGTTGGCTTCCAGTTCCTGAACTTGTGTATTTAACATTAGAAAACTCCTAAGAGAAATTTTACAGATACAACAACAGCGCTCTAAATAATACTTTTAGCAATTTTTACCAAAAGTACGGTTAGAGCCTATTAAGTTGAGTAAATATTATAAAGAACTTAAGTTAAAAAGTAAAGAGATGTTGAAACAAAGTTTTATAATATAAAACTGGAATTTTTTATAGTTTGTGATAAAATTCACATTATGGAAAATTCAAACAATCAACAAAATATAACCAAAGGAACAATAATTGTTCTAACAGCCTGCATATTCTGGGGTTTCTCCGGAGTATGCGGTCAATTCTTAACCCAGAACAAAGGCATCACTATTCCATGGCTTGTTCCAAACAGATTGGTCTTTGCTGGTCTAATAATGGTTATAATGGGTTTTATCAGGCAAGGTCGAGAATTTCTTTCCATCTGGAAGAATGATGCAAAAAGATTATTGGTTTTTGCCATATTCGGAATGACCTTCTGCCAGTTTTCATACTTTTCATCTATTGCAGCATCTAACGCAGGGACAGCAACTGTTTTACAGCAAATCAGCATTATTTTTATCATGCTTTATACCTGTTTAAAAAATCATAAACTTCCAAACACAAGAGAAAGCTTATCTCTTTGTCTAGCAATGGTTGGAGCATTCCTTATCGCAACTCACGGAATACCCAACACTCTGGTAATGTCTCCGGCTGGGCTGTTCTGGGGTTTATGCAACGCGTTGGCAGTATCCTTATATACACTTATTCCCGTTAGACTCATTAATAAATATGGTGCCCTATCTGCTACAGGTTGGGCAATGCTGATTGGCGGAATAATCTTACAAATCGCCTTCCAGCCTTGGACAATGAGCGTAACCATTGATAATCAGGTAATTTACGGATTAATAGTAATTATAATCTTTGGAACAATTCTTCCATTCAGCATGTATCTGAGAGGTGTTGTACTGACCGGGCCAACCCGAGCCTCGATGATGACCAATGTCGAACCGCTTACAGCAGCAGTAATCTCAGCAACATGGCTCGGAAGCTCGTTCCATATTATGGATATCATAGGCTCAATTTGCGTTTTATCAACAATATTCATCTTATCCTCAGAAAAAAATATTGAAAAAAAAGATAAACTATGATATATATATTTCACAGTCGGTGACGACTTATAGTCTCATTGATTCGCGAGGATGGCGGAACTGGTAGACGCGCTAGACTTAGGATCTAGTGTTTCGCGACGTGCGGGTTCAAGTCCCGCTCTTCGCATTTAATATATCTTGCGGGATTAACTCAATTGGTAGAGTGTTACCCTTCCAAGGTAAAGGTTGCGGGTTCGAGTCCCGTATCCCGCTCTCACGAAAACCTCTGGTAATTTAAGTCTTGGAAAACCAAAAAACTTAGCGTCAAGTGGCGCGTCAAGTTTTAAAATTACCGGAGGTTTTATTATGTCCTGGTTGGTTCCAAGAAAAAACAGACAGGGAAAAACCGTCTCTTGGCTTTATCGTTATAAAGACAATTACGGCATAGAACATCAAAGATCAACAAGAGAAAAAGACTTTAAATCAGCTCAAAGAATTCAAAAACATTGGGATGCATACCTACTTTTAAACGGTTGCTTTCCAGAAGAAGAAGAAAATATTAGAACCCCTGAAGAATTTGAAATAGAAAAACAAATAAAAAGATTCTTACACCATAAATCTGCAGAATTAAAACCTTCAACAATACAAAGATACAAAAATCATTTTGATGTGCTGCTATCGTTTTTGAACAGAAAACATGTTTATTATTTCGACCAAGTAAATACAACTCTCATGGCAGATTATAAATTTGAGCGCTTAAAAAGCGGAATTTCATACAAGACTGTTTTTGAAGATCTAGCTATTTTTAGATCATTAATTAAAAGTCTTGTAGAGGAAGAAGTATTAGAAACTAATCCTGTAAAAAAGTGGCCAGAAATATCAAAAAAAATTCCAAAACATCCAGAAACGTTAGGCCCTTATTCGGATGAAGAAGTATTAAAAATACTAGATTATACAAAAGAAAAAATGCCTTATTTTTATCCCATAGCCGTAGTTGCATTTTATGCTGGGTTAAGAGCTGGAGAAATAAGAGATCTAAAAGTTAAAGATATAGATTTTAATACAAATATTTTGACGATTTTTAATCAAAAATCTGTTAGAGATGCAGGATCAGCATACCGTAGAATATTAATGCATCCTGATTTAATAAGCATCTTAAAACGAAAATGTAAACTTTGTCTTCCAGAAGCTTATGTTTTTGCTTCTGAACAATATAGATGGAAAAAATGGGCAACACACGATCTGAAAAAAGTTTGTAAGGATCTAGGCATACAATATAGGCGCTTTCATGGTTGCCGTCATACTTTTGCAACCAAACTAGCTAATTCCGGTATAGGATTGCCAAAAGTCCAAGCCGCTTTAGGGCATACAAATCTGGCAACTACTCAGCGTTATGTTAAATCAAATATGCTTGATAAAAACGACCTGGATAAAATCAGTTTTGGTTAATTGTTAATTGCAGCCAGGAACTGCTAGCTCTTTCACAAAAGAATCTGAAAAGTAAAAGGCTTGTATCAGCTCACGTATAGCAAGCCTACAAGCCTTTTGTCTGCTATACTCCCGAACCATTGAGAAAGGAGGTTAAGCAGTGAAAAAAGTATTGCTCATACTTCTGTTAGTTTTAGTGATGCTGTTCGTAGCAGCACCGCTAATCTAATGTTTATCAGCTTGCGAGTATATCCAGTACTTGCAAGCTCCTAAACAAAGTATAGCAAAATTTTTAGTAATTGTAAAACTTACCTTTCTCTCTGGTTCTTTTTAACTCACAAAATTATTTTACTATAAAAGCAGTAACGGCTATAAAACTTAAGCTTCTCCAGAAGTTTCTAGATCTTCTTTGCTTCTGATAATATTTCTTCAATTCTTGAGATTGCTTCTTTTGCTGTCCTATTGTTTCTTCGTGCTTCTTTAATAGTGTTTGAAGCTGATTTAATTTGCTCTCTAGCTGAATTAGTTCTTTCAGCGATTCTTGAAGTTCCTTCTTTGATTTCTCTAATTCTGTCTGAGCAGTCAGCAGCTTCTTCTCTTGCTCGGTCTGAGATTCTTTCAAAATTTTCAAATTCAGCTTCAGCTCGTTCATCTGTTTTTCTGTCAAAATGTAGTCTGCATAAGCAGGCAAAGACAATAATAATGATAATACAAAAAGGAAGATAGATGAGTATTTGTGATAATAGGTCATTCATTAAAGCCCTCCAAAACTAAGTTATATATTTAAGCTTAGTACAGAATCAGCATTTGTACAAGATTTTAGAGTGAAAAATATTTAAAAATAATTAATTTATTTGTTGACATACCGCTTGCGGTATGATATATTTAATATATCGAAAGGAGGTGAGGTAAGTGAAGGAAATAGAAAAGGCCCTGCAAGCCCTTAATGAAGCGTTAAACAAGAGTGACGCAGTTGCTAAAGTGACAATCACGATAACGCTTAAAGGGAACCGCAAGGCCTAACCTAATCGGGCAGTGAGTAGCAGCTCACGTAAGCCCCGATTAGTAATTATAATATAAAACGAATAAAAATCAAGAGGAGATTAAAATGAAGCTAACGATTAAAGATAAAATTATATCAGTAAAAGAAAATAAAAAATCTTGGACGCTTAGGCTCAAAGAAGAAATATTTGAAATCAGCTACAATATTTCTAAAGAAGCATGTAAAGATTTTGAATCATTAAAAAAGTTTGTTGATGATCATAAACTTTTTGAAAACATAGGAGAATAATCATGGCTGTTTCAGAATCAAACAGAAAAGCAATTAGAAAATATGATGCAGAACATTACACAATGTTATCTGTAAGAATTCCTAAGGAACTACTTCGGCAATTCAAAGAAAAATGTGCTGCATCTGGTGACTCACAAGCGAAAATAATAAAAGAAGCTATTGAAGCTTATCTAAATAAATAAACAAAAAGCCTGGAATTATACCAGGCTTTTTATAAGCAAAGATTTTTATTTCATTTTTTCAACCTTTTTGTATTGGTAGCGGGGGATGTTCAGGCAGTGGCGGGAATACACCTTGTTTTTGTTCGTTGCTTCTATTGCTCAAAATATTCATATATTTATCTAAAATTCGTGTTCCCACAGCTCCACCGCCAGCAAGAATTGAAAATAGATTGTAGTCAAACTTATCTGGAGCGACGTAGAGGCAATAGGCGGAAACAATCAGAAATGCAAAGAAACCACAAAAAGACATAACTTTTGTTGATGAAATATGACCATCTTTATCTTTAAACATTTGTTACCTCCAGAATGATTTCATCATCAGCTTTTATGAGTTCCATGAATTCATCTATTGCTTTCCTTGAATTAACTAAATCACCTTCATTATTGATACTTTGCCCTAATAAAATGCAACCAGTAGTATTCTTGGGGTAATTTCCAGCGTGAATTAAAATACCATCTCTATTAGGAACATTCATTATAAGCAAATGTAAATAAGGGAATTTAGTAGACCAATGTCTGACGCATTGATATTTCCCTTCCGGGATGCAGCTGATATTTCTTTCGTTATTTCTGTCTGGAAGTTCCAAAGTATAAAAAGGTGTTTTACGATCTTTTATACCTGTAATAATTCCAAGTGTTCTATCTTCTAGAAAAGAATATCTGATTAACTTAAGTATCATTTATTATACCTCCTGTAACATTGCCCACATTCCAGGTAGTCTCCCATATCCATTAAAACAACCTTTGAGCCATTGGGATTTCTACAACTTCTTTGCGGACAAAAGCCATTTTCGACGTCTTCCGGGTTATCTAAATTATTTACAGGGTACAGTTCTTGGGACCAGTTTACACCCAAGCTATTGCTTTGCTGTTCAGCGATTTCATTAGAAAAGGTATCATTGTTTTTTCTTAAAAGTTTACTCTTGTTTTTCACTTAAACAAAACCTTGGTAATGAGCACACCAACGGCACTTCCACCGGTTGAAACAACAATTCCAATAAAACCGATAATAGCTATATAGATTTTTTCGTGAGATGAAAGTTTTTGAATATCTTCGCGCACCATCTCAATTTTATTGCTTAGTTCTTTATATTCTTCACGAAGTTCTTTATGATCATCTTTAAGATGATTAATCTCATTCACTAAACATTCATGATTTGAGCAATAATCTTTATCTTTTGTCATTTTAACAATTCCTTACTGTTCATCAATTTCGGGAAGATTTTCAATTTCTTCACGGGTTCTGTTTATTTCGTCACGGATTGCCTGACGTTGAGCGTGCAGCTCGTTAATATCGTATGGCACTTGTTGCCCGATTGCTAAATATTCCTGGTATTTTGCTATTTTCCAGTCTCCAATCGGTGAACAACTCGACGTCAGCTGGGATGTTAAATCTCGTATTTTTTGTTCTAGTCTTTCTCTTTCGTTCATAGTTTTCTATCTCCTTCTTAAATAATGAATTAAAATAATTTTGGATATTATTTAAAGTTCTATAACAATCAAATCTTTTCAGATTGCCTACCCATGATTTATGCATATTCAAAACATCTAGGAATTTAATCCGGCCAGATTCAACCTTTTTCTTGAGTTTTCTAAGTTTTCGTCTATGTCTGGTGATGTTTTGGCTACAAACTCTTTTAACGATGTGACCTGTTTTTGTAATTGAATATTTAATCTTTAAAAATCTAAAACCTGCTGAAAGTTTTCTAATTTGGGTTTTATTGTCGCTTAAAGTTAATCCCAATCTGGAAGATATTTCTTTTATCTGAATTAATAATGCTTTTAAAAATTGTTTATCTTTATCTATCACATAGAAATCATCCATATAACGAGCATAATATTTAATTCCCTTTACGATTTTAATATAATTATCTATTTCCGAAGCATATACTATTCCAGCTATTTGAGATATTTGCGAGCCGATTCCTACTGATTTATAAATAAAAGCTTTACCAGTTAGAGCTTTTTTATCTATTTTTTCATATTCCAGGGAATTAAAAACCTGGTTAACGGCTTCTTTTCTTTCAGATTCAGATAAATAAGAGACGTCGATTTTAAAAGTATCAATAAGCTTTTTTATAAAATTGATTGCTTTTTCATCTTTTATATATTTGATAAATATTTCTAATAATTTTTCATGATTAATATTGTCGAAAAACTTTCTGAAATCGCAAAGTAATATATAGCCATCCGTTCCATGCTTTCTAATATATTTTTGCAAATGAACAGATAATCTTTTTCTGCAAAAATCAATTCCTTTATTTTTCTGAGATGCACCATTATCATAAATCAGATACTTGTTTAAATATGGAGTCAGAATATTATCGCAAACTGTTCTTTGAACTACTCTATCTGAAATATGCAAAGATTTAATTAATCTTACGTGGCCACGTTCGTTTAACTTAAAAGCATTAAAAGGCTTTTGTTCATATTTATTCGTTCTAATTAAATTACTAAGTTCATTCAAATTAGCAAAAAGATTAGATTCAAATTTTTGAACAGAAGCTTTCCAATTACTATTTTTCTGGGCTTTATAAAAAGCGTCATAAAGCTCATTTAGGCCAGATATTTTGTAAATTAAATCTTTTTCCATAGTTTTATATTGTTTTATTCCGTATATAGCGGTAACTGACGAATCAGACCGCATCGAAATAATTATTTATCTGATTAAATACCAGAATAGATGTTCTTTCCTATCCTTAAACCCATTTCGGTTTACAACCTACACTTAGAATGGGGTCAGATATCGGACGGACGCCATTAGCGTTCGACGCACCGTTGTTGTTGGCATTGCCGTTGCTGTTGACATTAGCGAAGTTCGTCGAAGAGGTGACGGCACGGAGCCACCAGTTGTTGCGGGCACTATTTATAAAGAACACCATTGTTTTGTTTATCCTTTATTTTGTTAGCTATTCTATTGTCTGATTTTCTCCATCTTTTCAACAAAAAGCGTTCTTTTTCGATGCTTCCTATATATGCTTGAAGCTTTTCAGCTTTCACTGGGAGTATAGATATTACAAACTGCATTTCTATCAATAATTGATCGCATGAATAAATGGCTGCATTCTGCAATTCTCTTCTTTGATTGAATTCAATCATAGACATAGGATAGATAGAGTTAGCAGCTACGATATAAAGAACAATATTTCTTGATAACTCATAGAGAGAATTTCTAAATGTAGAAAGTAACCATTCTGGCCATTCTTCAGAAACATTCGAAATATTATATTTAGTAAAAATAGAATCGAGAATTCTTTTATCTTCATCATTCATTTTTGCTAAATTTTCTAACATTTTTACAGATCTGATTTTGTCTTTTGTTCCAAAATCTCTAAGCAATAAAGTTGCTATGCTTCTTCTTAGACAAAGAGCATTATGGAAAAATTCTAATTCAGAAAGGCTTCTTTTACTTTTTATTACAGACATAGAACAGCTCCATCCAGCCGCGCAAAGGCGGCCGGATTAAAGATTATTTAAAAAGGATAAACGGACGGACGCCATGAGCGCTCGACGCACCGCTGCCGTTGGCATAGCCGTGGCTGCTGACATAAGCGAAGTGCGTCGAAGAGGCGACGGCACGGAGCCACCAGGCGTAGCGGGCACTAGTCCCACCATTCAAACCTAATCCACATTGAATCATTTCCGGATTCAAAGCAAACAAAGGAAGTTGGCTTTTGCCACAACCAACATCATATAGAGAAGAGGAACAAACCATAGTCCCATAAACCATTGGTTCACTCATTAAATCTATGGTTCTAGAAGCTTGCCAAGCCCAGGAAGACGAAGCGCCAGCAAGACCACCACCAGCCATAGAATCTAGCGTTGCTGTCATTGCCGTAGAAAGCAGGTCCTTATGCGAAAGAATATGAGAAGAACCAAAAGCATTAGCTACAGCGGTAGCATAAGCGGGTAAAACATCTGTATACATATAAGAACCGACATACGCATTAGCAGTAGTATTCGATGCATTCATTTTTGCGGTTGTTTTGAAACAATCTTCTGAAACCAGCACGGTATGATGTGCTGTAATTTCAGTATCACCACAATGTAAAAAATGATCATGGCCGGCGACCAACCATCTAACTGTTTCGGATCCACCCAAAGTTGAGCTCATGGCCATTTCGATATAGCTGCCTATAGGAATTCCAGAAAAATCACCTGATGCTATTTTTGTGGAAAGTTGAGCCAAAGTGAATTCTGAAAGAAGATTTTTACGTTGATAAACTCCATTCCAGGCACCGGCTGTATTATCCAATGGAGCTCTTGAAGCAATCATAGCTCTGATTATGTCTGCATAATCAGAAAATTTTACGTTGCTCATGTTATATACCTCACTTAATGCATTTTTGATGTCTAATTTAATAGCTTCCAGATCAGCTAATTGCTGAGAAAAAGTTTTTGTTGCCATTATTAAACCTCTTTGTTTGTAATAGGCTCAGAATCTTCTTTTTTAGGCTCTTCGATTTTAATCATTTCAGAAATAGCCTTAGATATTTTTAAAGCCAAAGAAGGCTGAATTATTATTCTGGCTTTGGTGCAAAGAAATATTTCTTCAGGTCTATCCCTACCGTCCAACTCGGCTTTTTGTCTTGTTTCGGCGTAATCGATCCTGGCAAAATCCATTACAATTTCTCCATCACCTGGATGAAGCCTAAACGTGTTGACGTATTCAGGTTCCAAACATTTATTTTGTTCGATATATTTCATTAAGTTTCTCCTAATAAAAGTTTTTTAAATCACTATTCCAAAATTTTCTAATTTTTCTGTTAATTCTTGTATGGCTCTCAAAGCTACACCAGCCATATTACCAATATTAATTCTTTCTATGTTTCTTCCGTCTACTTCAAAAAGCTCATTAAAATCTTTAGCCATAGGCCCAATATGCGATAATTTCTGCTTATCTTTCTTAAAGTTCCATCTTTTGACTCTCAGACTTTTTATTTTTTCAAGAACAGACACGTTTTCGATATTTTCTTTTCGACGTTCATCAGAACCTTGGCATATACCGTTTGAACTAATTAACGTTGCACAACTAATGGTGTTTGGGGTTGAAATAGCATAATTTGTTGTGCGAGTGCCAGCCTTGACATAAAGCAATGGAGAATTGGTATTATCTATTGAAGAAACAGGATTCGCAACTATCTGATAGTTTGTTGAATTATTAATATTAAAATAAGTTAATCCGGTTAGAGTTAAAAGTGTTCCGCTGTAAGTAAATTTTTGAGAAGATGATATTTTTACATCAAGACCCGATGATGTCCAGTAGATATTTGTATTTTGGCTACCAGCATATAAACCATCGACATTCAACCAGGCGTTTTTTGCATTGACGGAATCCATCATCGAAAATCCTTGTTGAGCAGACACGTCTACTGTATAGGTTTTATTTGTTTGTGATGTATTCGGAATGTATCTATAAGTAGTTCCGGAAGTATAAGCCTGGGTAGTTCTTTCCATTGTTCCGCTTTTTCTGGTCATATTTAATCCGCCGTCCATATTTGCAGAAAAAGTACTGTTGTCGGTATATTTATAATCTATTATAGGACCTATAATTGTATATTTGGCTTCAACTTTTGAAAGACCAGTAGATGCAGCAAGATCAGAATTAACCAAATGTATTACGGCATCGTTTAATGAAGTTTCGTTTGTAATACATTCCAAATATCCATCAGTAATCGTAAATTTTCCAATTTTCCCGCTTGTAGCTTCTACGTAGCCCTTTATTCTTGTTTCAATATCGGATGTATAAAACCCCTTGGTTCTAATAATCGAATTATCTAAGTCATAGCAGGAACCACTGTTGGAAAAATAACCACTAGAATAGCTGTAATTACTAGATTTGATTTGGCCAGTAGTAATCGAACCACCTTTAATTGATGTATAATTCGAATTAGCTACAGCATTTCTAAAAGCTATTGCAGCATTAGCATTAGTATTTGCGGTATTTATGGCGGTATAGCTATCACCACCAGTAATTACAACCTCGCCTTGAATCTGAAGCTTACCGCTTTTTTCATCATATCTTATATAATGTCTGTTGGATGCAGACCTATCACTATTGCCAAAGAAGAAACCATATCTAGTATCAGTAATTCCATCTACGCCGTTAAGGTTACCAATTCGCCCGATAAGGTTCGTGCTGATCCATGGTGTTCCAGAATGGTTAAAAAGATCTATTTTGGGTGAATTGCCATCAAAAAGGATATTTCCAGAACCAGAAACCCCATAATCAACAAGAGATTGACCTTTTGTCATCTCAAAAATAGAACCATGCTGCTGTTTTAATGCTAAGAATAAACCGGTAGAGTCAGAACTTTTATATGTTACTTTGGCCCAATAATCATAAGAAATACCTTCTTTAATTCTTATAATATCATTAACATTTATTCCTTTGTATGATTCAACATAAATAATGCAGTCTTGAGGCGTAATATCGGCTAAATATGTGCTGCTACTATCATCAAGAATTGAAGCAGCTGCATCAAATAAACCCTCTTCGTAGGTAACATATTCCTGGTAAGTAGAAAAAGAAGTTGATTCTCTGGTATCTGAAGAATCTACAATTCTCTTAATTACTGAATAATCATCATCTAAAACAGTATTTGCATATTTTTGCCAATATAAATCAACAGAATAACTAGTGATAACAGCACCTGGTCTTACCATTTGCTGGCCACCCACAACAGAAACTTCATCATATTCAAAAACTGTAGTTTTTATCGTTCCACGAGCATGAATATTATTAAATTCTGCATCACCGTCTCGACTGAGTTGCCAGCCTTTATGTCCGCTGGCAAAATCCATAGTTCTGATTATTCCGTCAGAAACAAGCTCGATGTTGTTATTGTAAAGTCTGTTATAGTTAATATTCCAACCACCAATAGATGAAGCGCCAACTGTATTTAAATCAAAGAATAAGTGACCGCCTTGCCAGCCTTCCATTCCTGAAGAATCTATTTTTACACCGTCAACAGTTAAGCCTACACCTCTCGCTGTTTCCATCAAATTAGAGATTACCCAGTCTGCTTCTACTTCATTGGCTTGTATTTTTGCGCAATATATAAGAGCTTGAATAGAATAATCTGAGCGATTGCCCCATACATCAACAGACACAGCAGAATAATAATAATTTACAAGATAATTAGAAACATCTATATCAACAAAAGTTCCAGCTCCATTTGTTGCCGCAACGTATCCTATTTTTGTTCCATGTTCACCCTGGACGTTTGAGCGCCATATTTCGAAACCGGCAAGATCCGGCGGTGGATTTGTTAAAGAAACATTTATTCTCGTAGTCTTTAAGTAAGTTGATGCGGTTATATTCGGTGGAGCTGGTGCAACGCTGTCGCCCATTGTATTAATTCTACCAGTTGCATAATCAGAATGTCCTGTAGATGTAACAAGCCTTACTCTAACAGTATAAACAGTATTTACCTTGACAGGAGAAATTTTAAAAGAATTTGTTTTTAGAAGGCCTAAAGCAAACCATTGACTAGGAGAAGATGTTTCACCATATTCAACCATAGCTGTTACATAAACGCCATTAGGAATAGTAAAAATTCCAGTTATAGAAGCAATACTAGTTCCATCTGGTAAAATATCAAAACCAGCATTAAGTGTTAACCCGCTTGCAGAAGTAACCGAAACGGTTGATACTATAGGCTGTTCATTCTGCCAGGCAACAGTAGGAGAAACAGAACCAGAAGTATAAATATTTTCATCATATTTTACAGCTTCAATTCTATTTATATGGTCGCCGATCTGTAATGAAGTAATTTTGAATAAGGAATTATTCATTCCTTTTTCTGGATAGTTAATTGTGATAACTGTGCCAATTCTGCAATTTTCAGGCAAAAATCTAGTGTTAAAAAGTATTTTGTTGGCTTCGACCAAAGATTTTTTGCAAGTATATTCAAGTATTTTCTGAGCAGTTTCTGCATCTCTTATTAAATAACTTTCACCTTCAAAGAGTTGTTCATCAATTCTCGCTATACTTTCTGCATTCTGGTATTGAGAAGTCTGCATAAACATACCAGTTATCGGATTGTAACAATAATCAAGAGTTCCTTTATTGTAAACTCTTCCGGTGAAAGAACCAGCGCCAAACCTTATAAGCTCTATATTATTTTTTGTGTATGTGTATGAAGAAGTAGAAGCAATATCTATAGTCAGTCTTCTCTTACCGTCGGTGCCTATTTCATATGTTCCACGAATAGCTCTGCATATTTCATCTATCCATGATTGAGCTGAGCGATTGTCATATAATACACCGTCAAGTTTTAGGCCGATTATATTAATATAAGATATAGCTGTTTCAAAAGAGGCTGTATCAATATCATTTGTGCTTATTCCAAGGCCCCAGCCGCAAGCGCCACTTGCAGCGGTTTTAAGCAGCCAGTATAAAAATCTGGCTCCATTTCTGCATTCTTCAACGGTATGGATTCCAAGCTTCAAACCAATAACTTCAGCGCCAATTTCAACATAACTACCATCATCGTTTAATCTTTTTGAAGTATCTGTAATCTGAATGTAAGCAATACCAGGCTCATTTGTCTGACTTGCAGAGCCGGTATAACAAACATAACCCTGCTCTGCCGCTTCTGCTCTTGTCATGGTCTTGTCGCCTACGCGAACATTAACAATATCATGAATTTCACCAATACAAAGATAATAGATTGCATCAGATTTGCTCTTTAAAATGCCCTTTACGGGTATAGGGTTATTTGCATTCCCGCCTATTACTGTCGGAATAGTCACATTTAGAGCAGACATGTGAACATCTTCATCAATACTTACTAGTCTTGCAAATTCGTCTGGTATATATCTTGAGTATTCAGGAGCTGTTGTTTCTGTAGCAGTTATATACATTTTTCCATCAGCATTTGTTTCATATGCTGAAACTTTGCCTGACCATTTATAACCGTTATCTGTTTCGATATCTATAGAAGCATTCCATAAATCTTCTGCTAAAGGAATCTGCAAATCATAGTTAATAAGCTGAATATATAAAGTCGAAGCTACAGAACCTAAGTCTGAGAAACTTCTAGAAATATCTGGAGCATTAGTAATTCTGCCTCTCCATGTTCCTGAAGAATTATCAGAAATGGTTTTATCCGCAAACTGGTAGATATTATTGCTTAAAGCCGTAACCTTGATTTTCATTATACAAGTTCCTCAAAAGTTACTTCAATAGAACAATCTGATGGGTTTTTCACGCCGCTGCTTCTTCCTGCAGGAGGATAAATAAGATAAGAATCTGAAACGTCATCCAGATCAGTGTAAATTATTGCA
>JAFPZP010000009.1 GCA_017417215.1 Candidatus Rifleibacteriota bacterium
ATAGTTCCATCAGAGATAATCTTGCTAGGTTTAATAGAAAAACAAAGAGATTTACCAAATCTCTTGAAATGCTTAAAATTACTTTAGATTTGTTTTTGTATAAAGATTTTATTCTTCAGCAATAGTTTAGTAACACTGCCCCAGATTGGCGGTCGTAAGCCTCCATGTTTTGTTAGAGAATTGCGGTATCACAGAGAAGATTTAGATAACTTCATGTTGAAGTTACCTAAGTTAGCTTAGTAGTTTCAATCCCCGAGAAAGGGGTAATAAATACTTCTTTCTCTTTATCGGCAGAATTAACAACCGTGTTAATTATTGTCCAAGACTCCGATTATCTCGGGTTTAAGGCTGTGTAGGGTCAAGTCCCTTGCAGCCTATACATGACGGTATCGGTTTGAGGTAGTGATTTTGGGCGTTTTTGTTCCGTTAGTTCGTCTTCAACTTCTACTTCTACAAAAGCACACTCATGAACAAGGTTCTCTCAAAACTACTGGCCACACTGCTAGATGGGTCCGACTCCCATCACCGTCACTGGTTGAATTAAAAAAAAAATAAGGAGTATCAAATGAAAACTTTTACACTGGCTCAAAGGGAAAACTGCGGAAAGACACCGCCAAGCGCTGAGATGCTGAAACTAATCGAAGAAGCAGACAAGAAGCCTGATGAATGCGCCAGAGAATTTAAATTTGATAGATGCAAATTTGAGCACATCAAAGCTAAAAGAGCCTATAAAGAAGCTATTGCTTCAGGAGCAAAAAAGGCCCAGAATACAAAACCCTTGTCTATATTGTAAGCTGATCAGCGACAAACTTCTTGAAGAAGCCCAGAAAGCCAAGGGCGAATAGGGTTAGTCATGAAACCCTCCAAAACTCATGACTTTTTATCATTTCTATTTGGATTTGTTCATTGTGCTGTTAATGCAGCACCTTTTTGGCGGTATAGCTCAACAGCAGCCTCGAGCAGGAAGAGCAAAATAATGGACCAGTCTATACTAGTAACTTCTGGTTTTCAATTTAAGGATGATGGTTCGACTCCATCTACTGCCAATGGACAACCTTCTCGAGAGCTGTTTAGAGAAGCTAGTTCTCAGCAGCGAGTTCGCCTGTCTCGGCTTTAACCACAAAACAGGCACTTTAAAAACAAGGAGATAGATTTTGAATAAAGTTTATATCGACGGGAGACTTGCGCAGGATCCGGAAGCAAAATATACCCCGAATTCTAAAGCGGTAACAACTTTTAATATTGCGAATAGTGAAAATGTATTAAAACCAGATGGAACCTGGGCAACCAGTACAACCTTCTACAAGGTTGTTACCTGGAACAAACTAGCTGAATATTGTGCTAAGCATCTTAAAAAAGGTGATTCTGTTTTCATTGAAGGCAAAATTTATAAAAGACCTTATGAAGTTAAAGGCAACAAATATATTGACTCTGGGATAACAGCAGAAAAGGTTGTTTTTGTTACACCTATTTCAAAAGGATTGCCAAAATCTGCCAAAGATGAACCACAACAACCAGATTTGGTTATTGATATGGCCGATACCGAAGCTGTTAACAAGATTTTCAAAGATGATGAGACAATTCCGTTTTAAGGATTTTTAAATTGTCTCGCTGGTATCGAATCTCAACAAAATTTAAGAATTACAGGAGGTAAAAATGGAAAACAAGCTAGATTTTTCAAGTATTCTTGAAATGATTGAAGCGAGCTATGACGGCAATATTGGCGAACTCAAAGATAAAATTGATGAAGCCTTTGACAAGACCGTCAAACGTGTAGTTGGTTCAGGCAAAAGAGGCACTCTTACAGTGACTTTGACTTTTGAAACAATAAACAACAACAAAATTGGTGTTGAAGCAACTGTTTCTACGAAACTACCAGAACCTAGGGCAGATGGGAAAATCTTATATCACGACCTTAGAGGGAATCTTGTTAATGATGATCCTATGCAGCCAAAACTTTTTGACAACGTAAAACCATTGAAAAGAGTGAATGAAGGAGAAGAAGCCAAATGATTTCTGAAGTTATAAATGCTATCAAAGAATTAAAAAGACCAGAAATGATAAAAGACGAATTAGGCAACCACTATATCTATTCTGACTACAACAGAAAATATGAAAGAATACCCAAAAATGCTAAATTTGAAAGATATATTTGTAATATTGAATCTTTTGCAAAAGTTGTTCTTTCATGTTTTTCGCCTCATAGATGCGTAATCTTTGAAGAAGATGGAGCAACTTTCTATACCGATGAAGATTTAAAAAATGATCAGGATAAATGGATTTTTAAGAGGAAATTTACCAACCTCTGGAATGTTATTTCTGAACTATGCTACAGTGAACCTTTGAAGCATAGAGATTTATTGAATAATCTTGAAGCAGTAAAAAATTCTGTAATTGATTTTGAAAATCTTTACCAGACACTTTCTAAATTAAAAGTAAATAAAAAAATAAGCTTTGCAAGTTCACCAGTTTTTGAAGATGGTGAACAATCTGGAAGCTATGAATGGGAACAAAAGATTGATGCAAACGGTTCAACAGAAAAAGCTCGCTGTCCATCCTGCATCAGATTTAAGGGAAAGATTGTTAGAGGCAGCCAATCAACTTATGAATTTTCCGTTAATCTCGTTCCTATTATTGATAGTGAAAAAGGAATGCTGCTTTTTAAAATTTTTATGCCAACAATAGACTTGGTATTGGACCAGGTTAGAGAAGACGAACAAAGTGACTTTATCAAACTTATCGGTGATGAAGCCAATCGGCTCTTAATTCTTAGAAATTACTGATCGTAAAAAAAATATAGGCAGTGTCTCCGTTTTGGTGGGAGATGTGGCACTATCTGGGTGGTAAAGCTTTGCTCCTTCCCAGAGAAATTTGGATAAAACTAGTGATGTGCTCCAATGAGATACCGATGGTTCGACTCCATCCACTGCCTTTGAAAGTAGCTACTCATTATTTACCTTAAAGAAGGCAAGCAATGATTAATTTTATTCGACACGATGTTAACGCTTCATCTGATCCGAAATTAGTAAAGGTTCGTATGAAGCTTGGTTATGAAGGGCAAGGTCTTTATTGGAGCATCATCGAAATGATGGCGCAGAATGAAGGGCAATTAGAAGCTGATTACAACATGCTTGGTTATTTACTAAGAACCAGTGCTGAAGTAATCAAAAAACTAGTCTGTGATTTTGGGCTTTTCGCTTTTACTAATAATAACAAAAACTTTTTTAGCATAAGGCTAAACAGTGAACTTGAAGATATTAACGATAAAAGCCAAAAAGCCAAAGAAAAAGCAGAAAAAAGATGGAGCAAAGTTAAGAATGATACTGTGGAAAAACAAGAGAAAAGCAGGAGCAATACTACGGCAATGCTACAGCATAGCAACAGTAATGCAGATAATATAATACAAGATAAGATAAGAAAAGATAATAGTATTATCCCCCCCTTACCCCCCAAAGGGGAAAGTGTAGAAAATCAACCCAAAAATATATTTTCTATCGAAGCTTTTTTGCCAGAAGAAAAATCCTCAAAAGAATCTGAACCAGCAAAAAGATTTATTAAGCCTTCTGTTTCAGAAATTGATGATTATGCAAAAACCTACTTAAAAGAAAAAGGGTATTTGGTCTCTTTTAACCCAGAATCGTTCTTTGATTTTTACGAATCTAAAGGCTGGTTTGTTGGCAAGAACAAGATGAAAGACTGGAAAGCAGCAGTTAGGAACTGGATAAATAGCGATAACAAAGGTTCTAAATCTAGTAAAAAAGCCGATTTCACCAGTTACGATTTAAGCAAGAATCCGTTTGATTTTTAAATAAGGAGCAAATAATGCGAAATGAATATGATGAAATAAAAGTCAAAATAAATCGTAGAGAACATCGGATAAAAAACGCTGTTTCCAACATAAGTATTTGTCAAAAGAAAATCAAGGAACATGAACAAAGAATAAAGACTTATCAGAAAGAGATAGAAAAGGCAAAAGCAGAATTATTTGATTTAAATAATGAATTAGAAGATTTAGAAAAGAGGGCAGATGAATAATTATGTTATCAGAAAAGGCATTTGGAAAAGGTTTAAAAATCATTAGAGCTGTATTCAGATACGAACCAGACGAGGAAACTGCTCAGATCTGGTTCAGGTATCTTTGCCCTTTAAGTGATGAAGAATTTCTAAAAGGCGTATTCCTCTTAGGTCACCCTCAAAAGGGCCTTAGAGATGTTTACCCTCATACCAATATTCCCGCTTGCGTTTATGAATATATTGAGAAAGCAAAAGAAGAAGAGCGGAAAAACAAGCCCCGGCTTAAAGAACAATGGGAAATTGAAAGAGAAAAACTGATTCAGATTGAATACGCCAGAACCAAAGAAGAAGCTTTAGAAAGACTTTTGAATAAAAAGCCTGAATTAGAGGCTTTAGTAGACAGAATAGACAGGCAGAAACTATTAGCATGACATACCCACATGAAGAACCGGAATTCCACAAACCTAATGATCTTCCTGATTATTCACAACCAGAACATATAAAGCGAGTGCTGGAAGTAAATAATGCAGTTATGGAAGTTTCTTTGAACTGCAAAGAAGAAAATGCTGATTGTCTGGAATGTGGAAATTCTGAATGCTTCAAAGCTTTTGAAGCTCAGGCAAAGCTGCAGGGAACAACACTTCATGAGCTTATGCAGAGTTGGAAGAGACAAAGGGAACTGGACGAAAAAAGAGCTGCTGCACAAAGACTAAGATATGAGCATTATCAAAGAGTTTTTGAAGAAAAATCTATTATGCAGCGTCTTAAAAACAAATCAGACCCAAAACAGCGCAGCTTGTTTGATTGTGCTGCCTAGAAACGGAGAACAAATAATGAACGCTAGAACAAAGAAGAGAACTAACTTATTTGGGCATGTGTTTTATCGTCACACCAGAACCATCACCAAGCGATTCTACTTTAGCGGTGCTTTCGGTTATGACTTCTATTCGTTCTGTAGCGGCAATAGAACAGTCGTTAAGAATCCAACGAAGAGCGGCAGAAGATTCCGTTTTATTGTCAACATACACAAGGAGAACAAATAATGGACAGTAGAACAGAAGCAGAAGTTGATACTATGAAGAGCGAGTTTTCAATGAGAATCCCTGTGTCGGCAATTCTTAGATTTCTTGATGACTACGATTTTGAAACTATTGATGGGTTTACCCGTGAGACAGAAGTTGTAGAGCATCTGTTGGCTCTTAATGACGAATGGAAAACAAACAGTGTTGAAACTATTATCCGCTGTATCAATGCTGTGGCAGAAGAAGTTTTTAAGGCTTAGAAAAGGAGAAAAAACAAATGACTGAACAAGAAATTATTAAATTACTTGAAGGTAATGTATATAAAGGCGTGTGTCTCGGTTTTATGCCGGACGATGTTAAACGTTGGTGCTATCGAAATAAGGAAAAACTTCATTTTTATTTTGATTATAAGATGGGGGATGATGGGGTTATGGAACACGAGTGGCTGGGATATTCAGAAGCAGCTTTTGTTATTGAAGATGCCTTCGGAAATCTCAGCCATAGAAATATTGTTGCTATATATTAAGGATGGTGAAATTACTAAATGACTGAACAAGAAGTAATTGAATATTTAAAAGAAAACCAACGGCTACACGTAATTTATCTCGATTTGAGGTTTGGGATAGTGTAAACGGTTGGCACGAAGGGAGTTTAAAAAATGAACGATAAACAACATTGTTATACATTTGAATATTTTGATTCAAAGAACGATTTAAGGCAGATATTGAAGGTTGATGTAACCAATCTGGCCAAAAATGAAACAGAAGGAAAACACCAGACAATGGATTTGTTCCAGACTAATTTAACTGTCATTTATAAAGGCAAAAAATACACAAAGGAAAAATTAATTTCCGCTGGGACTAAAAATAGCAAAATTTTTAAAATTTAATTTATCAGAACAAATGACGCTTTTCTTTTGTTCATACAGGTTTTTATATGATTCATAAATCCTTTTATAACAATTAAAATAATTCTTTTATTAATAATCATTTCAAAATATCCAATCAGTAAATGATTAGTAAAAAATCGAGTGAGGTAAAAATGAAAATTTCAGTAAGAAAAAAAGGAAGAAGAAATAATAATTCTGGAAATTTACAATTCAGAAAAGGTTTTTGGTATGTAGAAGTTTCTGCACATTTCATTAATGATGATGGCAATAAGATTTACAGAAGAAAATACCTGGGAAGATTTAAGAACAAGACAGAAGCAGAGCAAGCAGTAAAACAATATCAATTAGAAAATGGCATAAGCATCGAAAGTAAAACTCTAATGAAAGATTTTTTAAGAGATTGGATTAACGTCAGATGCAGAGGCAAAAAATCAGAATCAACAATTAACAACCAGAAAGATCACATTGATAATTATATTATTCCTTATATTGGTAACATTATGCTTGGTAAGTTGAAAAGTAACGATATTAATTTAATGACTTCTCATCTGTTAGCAGATAGAAAACTGGCTAGAAATACAGTAATTACTATTACTGACACGCTTAATGCTGCATTGAATTATGCTGTTAATGAAGATTTTATCAATAAGAACCCAATGAAGAAAGCCTCAAAGATAAAATCATCACCAAGATTAAAAGCTATTCCAAATAATTATGAACAAATCTTTAATCTTACAAATGAAATAATAGCAGAAAAAATATATAAAATACCTTTTCTGTTATGTCTCTATGGAGGGTTAAGAAGAGGTGAAGCTCTTGGAGTTAAATGGGAAGATATAGATTTATCGAGGAAAACTTTAAGAGTAAGTAGACAAACAATAACCAGCGGTGGAAGAATTTACGAAAAGGAATTAAAAACAGAAAAATCACAAAGGGTTATTGTGTTGCCTGACATGGTAATAGGAGAATTAGAAAAAATAGCAAAGCCAGAAAGAAAAGGATTCGTTATTAAAATCGCCAAAAGAAAACCTTATTGTTTTTATTATAGATTTAGAAAAATCATACAAAAACTCAAGATGGAGTCTGTAACAATTCATTCATTAAGGCACATCAATGCCAGTCTTTTATTGAATAATGGAATTTCAATAGATTCTGTTTCTAGAAGGTTAGGACATTCTAGTATAAAAGTTACTGGTGATATTTATGCTCATGAGATTTTGGGAGCTCAGGAAAAGGAAGCAAAAATATTAGATGAAATAAGTAAAAAAGCTATTACAAGCAACAATTAGATTACTTCCTTTTTACTTTTAATAAAAATAAAACAAAACACTTGTACAAATCACAATTTCGTACTAAGATTAGATAGAACATCATAAAGTTAGATTAACATAACAAAAGTTAGATGGTGTCTAACTTTATAAAATTGCTTTTGACCTCGTAATGAAATCTTTTGAAATTTTAAAAGCACGTAGCGAGAAAACCGCATGGATTCAAAAGCACGTGGCTAAAAAAATCGGGTAGGTACTTCCATCAATTTCCGCTCATTGAGGGTCGGCGCCACCTCCAAAATTCATCGGTCAGAGAACTTTAGAACTAGAGACCGTCCCAGAAAAACAGGAGCTAAAAATTTGTCACAAATTACAGTTAGTGTAAAAATTATTGCTAATTTTTTTGGAGTTAATGAAAGAACAATAAGACAATGGGTGCAAAAAGGTATGCCCCGTGTTGCTGATGGCGTCTATTCCCCTAGAGACTGTTTTAACTGGTGGGACGAATATATTAATGAATCTGCTGTTGGTGATGATGATAAGAACAAAGATGCAAAAGAAAGATATTGGGCAGCCAAAGCAGGGAATGAAGAATTAAAGTTTGAAAAGACAAAAGGTGAGTTGGTTTCTAAAGATAAGGTTGAAAATTCATTTGCTGCAAGAGCTTATGAGTTGAGTTTGTCTTTCAGAGCTTTAAAATATAGGCTTCCTCCAATGCTTGAAGGAAAAAACAGGGAAGATATACAGAATGAATTAGGTAAAGAACTTAATAGAATTTTAGATACGTATAAGAGAGCTGGTAGTTTTGTTCCTGAAGGTTTAGAAGATATTCTTAAATATTTACAGAAGCAGGAAAAGTTTTATTTAACAGAAGCCAGGAAAACATCAAGAACTACCAAAACAAAGAAAGCTGCATCAAAAAGAGGTAAAAAATGAGCCTTGATATAGATGAAGTTGAAGAGCTTGCTTCTTTTACTGATGGCGAAATAGGTGCTATTGTTATTCCCCCAGATTGCTCAGTAGCTGAATGGGTAGAAAGTCATAGAATATTAGGTAAAGGCTCAGCTGAACCAGGACCAAAAAGAATTAGCAGAACTCCTAATTTAAGAGCTGTTTATGATTGGTTTGGTGATTACAGAGTTAGAGAAATTACATGTCAAAAGCCAGCTCAGTGTGGTTTTACCGATTTAATTGTAGATTTGATTCTTTGGATATGTGACAATGATCCTGCTCCAACCTGTTTGTTTTTAGCTGACCGTGAAACAGCTAGAAAATTGATGAAAACTAGAATCATTCCAGCTTTAACGGCTATGGGCAAAATTCATGACAATAACAATACACGAAAGAAAGATGCAACAAAGTTTGAATGCTCCCTTCCTAATGGTTTTTATTTAATGGTGTCTTGGGGTAGTTCTATTTCTCAGACTGCTTCAATGGCTTTTAAGTATGTATTTTGCGATGAGATTAATAAGCCTGGTTATGATGTTTCTGGTGACGAAGGTAACACTCTCGGCCGTATTCGTGAAAGAATGGAAACTTACCCAGATTCTAAATTTATTAAGTTTTCGACTCCGACCACTGATACAGGCAGAGTTACAAAAGAACTTGAAAAAGCAGATGTGGTTTATGATTTTTGTGTTCCATGCCCGGATTGTGGCACTTTGCAATCTTTAAGCTTCAAGAATGTAAAGTGGGAAGGTGGAAGCAAAGCAACAACTGAACAGATTGAGAATACTGCAAGATATGTTTGTGAAAATTGCGGATCATTATGGACTACTGCCCAGAAAAATCTAGCAGTTGAAAAAGGTGTTTTTGTTCCCAGAAAAGAAGTTGAAAAACCAAGGCATATTGGATTGCAGCTTCACAGACTCACTAGTCTGTTTAAAGGTGGATTTTTAGAAAACATGATAGACCGCTGGAACAAGGCACAGGAAGAAGGACCTTCTGAAATACAGAATGTTATAAATTCGGCTTTTGGGGAGCCATGGGTTAATCGTGTGACGGTTCCTGATTCGGAAAGACGGAAGATGCTTCAGTGCTGTATTGCAGATTATGAAGTTGGAACTGTTCCACAAGAGGCTATTGCTTTAGTAATGGGAATAGACGTTCAGCAGAACGGCTTCTGGTTCAGAATAAGGGCTTTTGCTAAAGATTTGACCTCGTGGGGAATTTATGAAGGATTTGTTGGTGACCAGCAGGAACTGGAATCTGTTTTATTTGCTACCTATGACGGTAAGAAGATTTCAAGAGCTCTTATTGATACTGGTGGCGGTAAAGAAGAAGGCGCTGCGATAAGCAGAACAGAAGAAACCTATAATTTTATAAGAGCCAACCAGCATAGAGGTGCTAAACTTATGGGTAGCAAAGGTTCATCTGTTTCGATGCCAAACAGAATTAAAATAGGTGCCCCATTAGATAAGACTCCATCGGGCAAGCCTATACCTGGAGGACTTCAAATTGTTCAGATAAATACTGATGTTTTTAAAGATCTTATCTGGTGGCGAATAGAAAAAGCCAAGAAACTGGAACCAGGTGGGATGTATTTTCACAATTCCACTCCTGAATATTTGTTTGATCATTTGTTAGCTGAAGAAAAAAGAAAAGACAAAAATGGCAAAGAAGATTGGATAGCAACTAGAAAAGACAATCACCTTTTTGACTGCGAAGTTTTGTGTTTGGCTTGTGTTGATAATGAATTCTACGGAGGTGTCGAAGGTATATCTCGCGTGAACAGTATTCAACAGATTCAGCAGATAAGAAATGAAGCTTCGCAGAAAAGAGCTAGAACGCCAAACCCATATACGGAGGGGATAAGTGAATATTGATAAATTACTGATACTTATTAAAAGAATCTATATGCTTGGCCAGAAGTCAGTGAAATTTGAATATAAGCAGACCAAATGCCCTATCTGCGAAAGTGTTGGTATTCAGGAAGAGGGTTCTGTAAAAGTTATAACCACAAGAGGAAAAATAAGATACTGCAAATGCAAAAAGTGCGGCACCAAGTTCAAGGCGGTTAAATAAAACTTTTCATAAATTGCAATACCTCTTTTAAAGGCTTGCAATAACATTTTAAACGTAAACAATAACTACCCAAAACCATAAAAACTAAAAAAATTCCATAGTAAAGTACTAGAGTTTGCGACAAGGCTCTCTTTTTTCATTATAAGGAAAGTAAATAACGATAAAAAGGATTTTATATGAGCCTATCACAGCTACAGGACGAACTAACAAAACTCATACAGGCTAGAGATGCAATATTGGGTGGTGCCCAGAGTTATACCGTAAATGGACAGACAGTCAATAGAGCTACTCTACAAACTATTCTAGACCGTATCGATGTTGTTCAATCTCGCATCGAAACCTGTAAAAGAGGTGGAAGAGGCTTTATAAAAGCTCCTTTATTTATGGATTAAAAGATGATTTACGAATTCACCACAAAACTTATTGCCAAAACAATCGGCTTATTCGCTCCTGGTTATGCAAGAAAATATTTGCAGGAGCATATGATTTGCCGAATGTATGAAGCTGCAAAGAATAACGGTGCAAATTCCAGATTCAGACCTCAGCACTCTACTGGTGCTCAAGAAATTCATGATTCATGGCAGAATGTCACTAACAAGATAAGAGCTTTAGACCGTGACAACTCTCATGTTGCAGGTATGAGAAGAAGATTTGTTGCTGGGCTTGTAGGTGAAGGGTCATGGCCAAGACCTAAGATTTTAAAAAATAATGCAATTAACCGTTATGATTATGATACTAAGCTTAACATAGATATTTTGGAAAGATGGGAACTCTGGGCAAAAGAAGCCTGTGCAAATGGTGATTCAGTTTACCAGTTACAAAGACTAGCAGCCAATCATTTCTTTATAGATGGCGGTTTGTTGATTAGACGTGTGATTATTAACGGACAGTTGAGACTTGAACCTATTGAATTTGACCAACTAGACCGTGATAAGGACTGTGACGACGGCAGAATAAGAATTGTAGACGGCAAGGAATTAGACGAATTCAACAAGGTTAAAGCCTATTGGATAAAACCGAGGCATCCTGCAGAAGTCGAAAGCGATTCAAGACGTATTTCTGCAGAAGAAGTTATAGATCTTTTCGATAGGGAAAGAGCATCTTCTGTTTCTGGAATAAGCCGTTTAGCCTGTTCCACTATGAACTTCTACAATATCGGAATGTATAGAGCCGATACAATGAAGCTTGCAAGAGTTTCAACAGGTTACGGTGTGTTTATACAGTCTCCATATCCAGAAGATTATATAAGTGATAATCCTCAGACAGACGAAAACGGCAATATTTACGAATACATAATACCTGGTGGCGTTCATTATCTTAGACCTGGTGAAACTATGAATCAGGCAAAGCCTGAAAATCCAGGCACAAATTACGCGCCTTTCCTCAAAGCAGAATTACAATCTGCTTCTGTGGGCGCTGGCATGTCTTATGAATCTGTCAGTAATGACGGTTCTAACACAAATTTCAGCGGTGCAAGACAGATGCTGCTTTTCGAAAGAGCAATGATCCGCTACACCTTCGCAATTTTCGACGAACGTTTCTACTCAAAAATGTATGAATGGTTTATCGAGCATGAAGTCTACTTCAACGATTTGAAGATGCCTGATTACGAAAATAAGAAAGCGCATTATCTGAGAGCAAGTTGGTCAAGACCCAAGACTGAATGGGTTGACCCGCTCAAGGATGCGAATGCTGCAAGAACAGAAATAGATATGGGTGCAAATACTCTAACGGAATTCTGTGAAACGGCAGGAAGAGACATAGAAGAAGTAGTTGCTACCAGAAAATACGAAATGGACCTCTTTAAGAAAGCGGGTCTGATTATAGAAGAAAGTGAGGCTAACAATGGCAATAATACAGGATATAACGACCAACAAGAAGAACTTGCAAACGCAGAAGCTAACAACAAGATCTAACGTCAATTTCAATCCTAAAAGCTATCGTGAAGAAGATGATTCAGTAGAATTCGTTTTAACTACTGAATATCCTGCTGATATTTTCGACTGGTCTACAGGCAAAATAATTAAAGAAACCATGGTTGCCAAGGGTATTACTTTGCCCCAGGATAACCAGGTGCCTCTTTTGAACAGTCATAACAGATTCGGAATTGAAAACATTCTTGGAAGTGTCAGAGATTTCAAGGTTGAAGGTGATAAGGTTGTCGGACGTCTTTATTTTTCAAAGAAGAAAGAAGCTCAGGAAGCTTTACAGATGATTAAGGAAGGACACCTTAATTCTGGTTCAGTTGGTTATCTGCAAAGAGAATCTGTCTGGATTAAGAAAGGCGAAAAGTTAGACTACGACAATAGAACCTTTGAAGGACCTCTTTTATTAACAAAGAAATGGGATTTACAGGAATATTCACTTGTTGCCATTCCTGCTGATCCATTTGCAAAAGCGAGAAATTCAAATGAAACAGACAGCCTATCGGCTGTTAAAAATATAAATCCAAATTTTAAAGGAGAAAATACCATGGAAAATGAAAAAGAAACCAAGGTAGAAGAACAACAGCCGACAGTTAACGTAAAAGAAGCTGTTGAACAGGCTAGTGAAAAAGCACGAGCCGACGAACAGGCAAGAGTAAGAGCAATAATTGCTTTATGCAATAAGCATAACTGCAAAGATATTGTTGATACTCTTATTAGCACAGGCGCAAGCGTTGAAGCAGCACAAGGCGCAGTATTAGATGAACTTGCAAAACGTTCTACTCCATTGGCTAATGCCAAACCAGTAATAACTATGGGCGAAACTGACAGAGAAAAATTCGTTAAAGCTGCTGCTGATGGGTTACTTTTAAGAGCCGGTGTTGAACTAGAAAAACCAGAAGCTGGTGCAGAAAATTTCAGACGTTTCAGTATCAAAGAAGTTGCAAGAGAAATAGCCAGAAGAAACGGCGAAAATGGTATGATGACCGACAAAGATGCGCTTATGCTTGTATCTCGTGCGGGCACTCAGACATATTCGGATTTCAATTATGTTCTGGATACAGCCATGCAGAAATCAGTAATGAAAGGTTACAGGCAGGCACCCGATACTTGGAGACAGTTCTGCTCTAAGGGCTCTTTGCCTAACTTAGAACCTGCTAAACGTGTAGATATTAACGATTTACCAGATTTTGATGAAAATCCTGAAGGCGCTCAGCTCGATAGAAAAATCATCGGTGACAAGGGCGAACAGATTCAGCTTGTTACCTATGGTAATACTGTAAGTCTTTCTCGTAGAGCTATTCTTGCTGATGATTTAGGCATTTTCGGCAGAATTGCTAGAAAAATCGGCTACAGAGCAGCACAGAAAATAGAAGCTCTTGCTTATTCTGTTCTTACTGCAAATGCCAATATGAGTGATGATGTTGCTCTTTTCCATGCTGACCACCACAATTTGGCTGCTGGCGCTGGCAATGTTGGAGCTCTTTCTAAGGCTACACTTGGAAATGGTTATGTTTTGATGCAGAAGCAGACTGATGCAAACGGCTCTAAGCTTAACATCACTCCGAAATACTTGCTTGTAAGCCCCGATGAAGCTATCGAAGCTGAAATTCTTACTGCTTCAACCATCGACCCAAGCTCTAACTTCACTGCTGGCAACACCAACTTCTTCAAGAACAGAAACCTTGTTACAATCAGTTCTCCATACATTAATGTAAGCTCTAACGGTTTCTACTTAATCGCTGATCCGGCAGCCTGCGACACTATCGAAGTTGTTTTCTTAGACGGAAAAGAATCACCAACTATCGAAATGGTAGACAATGATGGTGATATTCTCGCTAGAAAATGGCGCTACTGGTTCGATGTTGGCGCTAAGGCTCTTGATTTCAGAGGAATGGTAAGAGTTCCGCATAGCTGATAAGCAATCAGCAATTAGCAGAGAGTAATTGATGTTAGGTTATGATTGTTGCTTAACGGCTCCAATCATAACCAGACAAATGAATAAAGAAAGGTAAATAACCATGAATAACGTAGTAAATGATGGAAACGTAATAGAATACACAAACGGCACTGGTTCAAAGATTGACAGCGGTGCAGTTGTAGTTATAGGCAAGTTCTGCGGTGTTGCTGTTGCAGATATTCCTAATGGTGCTACTGGCGCAGTAGCAATAGAAGGTGTTTTCGACCTTCCAAAGAAAACCACAACAGATACAATGGCTGTAGGCGATGCAATAAAGAACGATTCAGGACTTGTAAAAGTTGCTGGTTCAGCAGGTCTCACTATAGGTAAAGACGTAATTGTCGGTTACGCTGTTCAGGCTTCCAGCTCAGCTAGTTCTACTGTTAAAGTAAAACTTGCTCATTAATGAGTTTACTAGACAGGTTCGACCCTGTTTTTACCGATTGCCTCGGCTGTCTATGCCCGCCTCCATTTCCAGTTGCGTTATGTGTGGAGCAGAAGATAGACGAGGCAATTATTAAGGCTAAGGTTTTGGCTGAGAGGTTGTATAAGATGACTTTCAAGGAACAATTAGCAAACGACCTAGAAAACATAATGAATGCCGATGAAGTATCGGAAGAAGTGACCTACTCACCCAGAAACGGCAGTGAATCTTCTACTATCAAAGCGATATTCAACGACAGAGCAGAGTCAAACCTTGCTTTTACTGACGGTGAAGCGGTCACACCGACAGCAGTTATTTTAAAATCCAGCCTCGCAGCAGCTCCAAAACACAATGATTCTATAACCGACTCTGATAACCGCGTATGGATAGTCAAAGGAATTACTGGTGAATCCTTCTCTAGTTGGACCCTTTCTCTGATAGGAGACGTAAGAATCAAATGAAGCTGAGACTCAAAGAAGAAGGCTTGAAAGAAATAATAGAAGACCTACAGAAACTGGGTCGAGAAGGGAAAACCGTTCAAAGGCAGGCTCTTGGCGATACAGGCAAGAGAACTGTTAAATTACTCAAAGGTGAAAGAGCAGCTGGTGGTTTTGTTCCATTAGGCAAGATCTCAAACATAAAAGGTCGCAGAAAGCCATGGGGAAAGATGAAATTTGTTTCTATAAACCTCAAGCATGGAAATACTGTTATTGCTACAACAAAAGGTCTGAATAAGAAAATGGAAGAAGGCGGAACAGTCAGTATTTCACAGAAGTTTAAGAAGTTTCTGCATTTTAAGGGAATTCACTTAAGAAAAGATACCGTTAAATTGAATATTCCAGCTAGACCATTGTTTAAACGCACATGGGAAAATCATAAATATGAGATTGTGGAATATTTCAAAGAAAGACTTATTTACAGAATCAACAGATGTTTGAAAAAGCTGGAATTCAAGAGGAGCGGCAGAAGTGGCAACTAAGACTTTAAAAGATATATTCGACATTCTTTCGGCAGAGCTGACAACCAATGCAGCATTAGCTGACTGGTGCACCGAAAATTTCAGCACTTCTCCGGTAATACGATTTGGTGTGGACGATAACGATATTCCCCAGAGCAGCGAAAGCCTTGAAATACATCTTATTCCAGGTTCAAGAGGAAGAACCAGACAGTTTGCTTATAGAAGCTATACTTTCAGCATCAACGCAATTATAAAGAAGTCTTCTGAAGATGATGAAACCGAAATCAATAACGTCTATGTTCTAGAAAATCTGGAACTTATAGATGTTTTTGTCTCATTAATAGAGGAAGCTGTAATAAATGTTTTGAATAAAAACAGCATAATTGTCACTCCGATGGAAGGTGACGAGGATGCTGTAGGTTATCCCTATGTGGTGGCCAATCTTAAATACTTGCTAGAAGTTCCATCAAGATTACCAATCTAAGAAGGAGTTAGAAAATGCCTCTACTATTTTCAAGAAACCAGGTTGTTTTAGCAAAGGTAGAAACCACCGCTGGAACAGATGCAACACCTACTGGGTCAGATGCAATACTTTGCGAAGTCATAAACCCAACTGTTGAAGGCGATTCTTTAGAAAACAATGTTGTTCGTTCTTCTATAAGTGCACAGCCTACCAATTATATCAACAAGAAAGTTAAAGCTACTATTGTTGTTAGAGCTAAGGGTTCAGGTGATCCTGATACACCTCCGGAATTTGCTCCATTGTTAAAATCATGTGCTTTGAAAGAAAATATTGTTACAACCGAGGGCTCTGAATGTGTCGAATATACACCAGCGAATACAGCAACAAATATGAAAACATGCACCATCTATATTTACAAAGATGGCTTACGTGTTAAAGCTGTTGGTTGCATGGGTAACATGAGATTTTCAGGCAGATACGGCGAATACCCATCATTGGAATTTGAAATGGAAGGTTTGTTTGCTGGTGTTGATGACGCTGCTAACCCAGTAGCAACTTATGACGAAACAGAACCTGTTGAAATGAAAAGCGAAGGTTTTGCATTCGGTTCATGGAGTGATGCAGTAGCAAGAGAATTCGGCTTTGAAACAGGCAATACTCTTGTTACTCGTGGCAACATAAACTCTGCTACTGGTCTAATGCCTTACATTATCACTGAAAGAGATCCAAAATGGAGCTCTACCATTGAAGCAGTTCTTGAAGCTACCAATTCATTCTGGGGTGATTACCAGAGCAGAGATACTTTTGCTTTAAGCCTTACCCATGGTTCAACTTCTGGGAACATTGTTGAATTTGAAGCTTCAAAAGCTAATCTAGACAATCCCACATTCAGTGAAGAAAACTCGCTCAATATGTATGGTCTAAGCGGTCAGCTACTTGAAACTTCAGGCGAAGATAATTTCAAGCTTACATTTAAGTAATAAACCCCAAACGCCCCCAGGGTTTTACGAAAACTGCTGGGGGAGCTGTCACATAAAAGGCTGAAATAGTCTTATTAATTCAAAACAAATAGGAGTCAAATATGCCAAATACTGGCTGGTTCGATATAAAAGATGATGGAATGGGTAAGATTATGCTTACTCTTAATGGTAAGAAAGTGCCTTTAAGGTTTACAGTTTCACAACAGGAAAGACTGTTGGAATTTAACGAACAAAGAGAAAAGAGATACGCAGATGAAAACGAGAATGCTAAAAGGAATTTTCTTAAGGATCGCGCAGAAGATGATCTGGATATTTGCTATATCGCTCTCAACCCCAAAGCTGATTCTATAGACTTCGACAAAGATGAAATAAACTCTCTACTCGATATAGACCAGCAGAGATTAATTGCTTCAATATGGATGGATAGAAAGGTATTAACCCCTTCTTTTACTTCCATAGAAAAGGACCTTGAAAAGCAAGTAAAGCTGGGAAACGTATAAAGCCTGACAAGGCTAAGCAGGTCGAAGACCATAACAAACTTATAGTCAGACTTTGCAGAGCCTTTAACAGGCTTCCAGATGAAATAAGGAACTTAGAAGTAAGCGACTTCACTATGCTGATAGAAAATACTTTTGAGATTCCCTATATTGATGAGGCTTTCTATCGTGCTTTCTGTGGCGGTAAATCTAAAAATATTGCCAAACCAGAAGCAAGCACAGTAACAGCAAGAAGGAATGTGGTTCAGAAAATACTGAAATCTAAAATAGCTCAAAACTAAAATAAAGGTGCAAAAAACAAGGAAATAAATAACAGAACGATTAATAAAAATACAGGAATAAAGAATTCATATTTCATAGAAAAGAGAAAAAAATACATTATGAAAAACATTAATAATATAAATAGCAATAATGCTTTTAATAATGTTTTTTTACCAAAATTTCGTTCTATAAAATTCACAATATCCCTTTTTCTTAATCATCATCACTGGAATTTGAGTAATACATTCCGTAAGGAAAAGGATCATTAATTATGCCTTTTATGAAGAATACAAGAAAGCGAACAAACTCAACAATTATAATAATACTAATTGTAATAAATATTATGTTTAAGTTGGTGACTGGATTTCCAGAGCTAATTATAGAAAATAGTAATTGTGGCAATTCAGAAAGAAAATCCAATGAAAAATATAATATTGGTATGGCAATAATAAAAATAATCAATAAAAATTTTTCTATTCTAGCTTCATTCGTTTCTTTCATTATACCCACCTATATTTTTATTATAGCATAAATGAATAAAAAAGGTAAGCAAAAATGACTACTAACCCTAACGCAAATATTACTATAAATGCTGAAACCAGAACCGCTATAGAGCGCATAAATGATTTAAGAATAGCCTTAGACGCTACTAATAGCACATTGATAGTAAATCAACAAAACGCTGAAAAGACACAATCCAAATGGGTAAAATTCGCTTACGAATTAAATCAGACGGTTGACGCCATTAAAAAATCTTATCAAATAATCAGTTCGACTACAAAATATGCATTTGATTTCGGAAAAGAAATGGCTGCTTTTGAATCTACAGAAAAAGCCTTTCAAAGATATGCAGATTCTGTAGGTGTTAGTTCTGAATCGGTATTGAATAAGTTAAAAAATGCTTCAGGGGGTGTAATAGATAACCTTCGTCTAATGCAGTCTGCCAGTAACGCAATGGCTAAAGGTGTTACAAACAGTGCTGAAAAAATGGCTGATTTAATGATGGTCGCAAATCAGAAAGCTAAGATTTTTGGTAAAGAAGGCGGCCAGGTTTTTGATGAATTGGTAAATGCGATTGCTAAAGGTTCTGAAAAAGCCCTAGCAGAAGTCGGTATAAAATTACCTGATGGTTTTGATAAAATGACCAAAGGTATGACTAAGACTGAAAAACAGGCAAAAATTTTAGAATATGCAATAGCATCTGGTAAAAAAGAAATCAAAGCAATGGGCGGAGAAATCGAAGATTCTTCTGATTCTTTTGCTAGATTTGATGCCGCGATGAAAAATTTAAAAACTTCTGCTGGAACCATATTACTACCAGCTTTAACTTCTGTGGCTCAGGCTTTTGCGGACACTTTAAATATTGTTGAAGATTTAATTAAGGATTATAAATATCTGGCAGATCCAAGTTTATATAATTTTGATGCAGTAACTTCCAAATCCTTAAAAGGTATAAAAGCAATAGAAGAGAAAAAACTTAAAACATCAAGCGATGAACTAACTGCTTTAAGATGGGAATTATTAAAATTAAAAAAACCGGAAAGAGACACTGAAAAGTCAAATAATGTCATTACTAGTTATAGTCAAGGTAAAGATAGAAGTAATTATACCAGTTTACAGATTCATGAAAACCAAACCTATAAGGATGCTCAAAAGATTCGGAAACTAGAAGAAGATATTTCCAAAAAAGAAAAAGAAGTAGAATCCACAAAATTAAATATTTCAGATTTAGAGAACAAAATTAATGATGCACTTACTAGAGAAGATGCACAAAGAAAAAAGATTAAATTCACAATAGAAGGTACAAATGATGATTTAGACGAAACAAATACCAAAACAAAAACTACAAGCGCTAACATTAACTCTATTATTTCAAAAATAGACACTTTAGCAAAAGATAAACTTCCTAAACTTCCAGAAACAACGAGTGAAATGTTAGATGTTTCTACAGAGGTTTTAAGTGTTGCTTCTTTAATGCCTAACTACTGTTTTAAGACAGGCGAAAATATAGATGAAGTAAATAAAAAGTTAGAAGAAACTAGAAAAAAAGCTTTTGAAATCTATAATAATGATGTTTTTGAAGCTTTTACAGGCAAAAGCCTAGAAGCTCAATTCAAAAAACAATCAAACGGAGACAGAATAAGAAATCTTAGCGATATTGTTGGTATGACTGGAAGTGGTATAGGTTGGTTAAAACCGTTTTCAGCTGAAATATCAGGCGTAAAAACAAGACAAGATATTAAAGAAACTTCTAATTATTTGCATGATCAGTTTGCTTCTGGTATTTCAAACGCCATAGCCGATGGTTTTGCTTCTGCTGATTTTTCTGGTTTTGCATCAAGTTTGCAGTCAGTCATTAGCGGAGTTGTTGGTAGTGGCGTGAGTGCATCTATTTCTTCTGCTCTAACAAAAACTGCTGATAAATCCGGCGCTTTGGGTAACGGTTTATTTAAACAGGTTGTTAACGACAGTGGAAAAATATCATTAGGTGCTCTTGGCAGCAATTTACTAACTGGTGGTTTAATAGGCACAGCAACAAACTTCTTGTTTGGTGAAGGTGGTATATTCGGTAAAACTAAGGTTGTAGGAAAAGAAAATCTTAATAAATCTGCCGAATTAAACGCCCAGGTAGACCAAGCTAAAGAGTTAGCCGAATCTATATATCTTGCAACAGGCATTTCAGATGCAACAAGAGAACTCATAGATAATGCCGTATATAACAAAACATGGACATCTTCTCATAAATCAAAGAACATCTTTAAGAAAAAGAAGACCATAACGCTTCACGGAGCTGAACAGGCGCAAGCAAGTATTAAATATGTAGAAGATTTACAGAAACAGGCTCTTAGTGAACAAGCTTTAAATAATTATAATAACTATATGCTTGGCCGTGACAATTCAGTAGCTGCTTCATACAACAGCTATCTTGATGCCCAGAAAGCATATAATGCTTCCCAGGTTATGCTTTATTCTGATGAAGAGAAAGCTGGTTTTCAATCTCAAATCAATGCAAAACAAGCCCAGATTTCAAAATTAAATTCACAGAGGAAAAAAGGTTATTACTCGTATTACAGTAATTATTATATCAACAATCAAATAAACAGCTTAAATAGTGAAATATCTTCTCTACGAGAAAAACTAAACACTAGCTATAAATATGACCTTGAGACAAGAACAGAAATGCTTCAACAAATGGAAGAAGCCCATACGAATTATATTAAAGCTCAACAGGATGCAAGAACAAATCTGCTTTCTAATTTTACTAATTCTACTACATTAGCCAGTTTGGCAGGAAGTTCCTCTGGTAGTGTAATGGATATGCTTTTAGGCAACAGAGATGTAATGGGTAATTCTGATATGGTTCAGACTATGTTGCCGTTACTTGAACAGGCTTATACAAAAGATTATGACTTGAATCAGAGGCTTAATAGCAATAACGATGAAATCAGGAAAGAAGCACAAATAGAACAGCAAAGCATTTTAGAAAAAGCCTTAAGTTCTTATGAAAAGATTTATAAAGATGCAAAAGACGAAGCTTTAAATTCTAATCTTTCTACAGAAGAACAATCAGCAGCTTTTGAAAGATGGCAAGAATCGTTCCAGGCTTATTTAAGTTTGCAGGAACAGATTGCAGAGAATACCAAGACTATAGCAGATATTGAAGAATCAAACGCTTTATCAAAGCTTTCTACCGAGTTGGGCGACATGCTGAGCGTTGTTGCTGAAATCAAGAACCAGAAATCAACTAATAATACCTTAGTATTCAGACAATCAATGAATGTTGAAGAGATAATAGGCAAA
>JAFPZP010000078.1 GCA_017417215.1 Candidatus Rifleibacteriota bacterium
AACGTAGAAAATGCCTGCTTTTTTACTAAAAAATTGCATTTACTCTTGCAAAACTTGAAGTTAGTTATGCAAATTCCCGTTTTTATACTGTTTTTCAAAAAGTTGCATTTACTTTTTCAATTAACCTTATTTTCAAATTTTATCAAAATTGATGTATAACTTCTTTGCCACCATAAATAAACTATGCTATAATCACAACATATTCGGGCCATTAGCTCAGTTGGGAGAGCGCAGCGTTCGCAACGCTGAGGTCAGGGGTTCGATCCCCCCATGGTCCAATCAGAAGAAAATCCACTAACAATTAAGTTGCTAGTGGATTTTTTATTTCTGCTTATCAAACATCTTTTAAGAATCAGTTTGCTCTTTCCATTTTGTTTTCCTCAACAATCTTTTCAAATAAAGGCAGATTTCTTTTTAAGATTTCTCCAGATTCCTTTTCATTGCCTACATTTACCGAAAACTTCATTTCATAAATAAATTTTCCTGCAACAAAGACATAAACAACTGATGTTGCAACAGATGCAGACTGGTCTTTTTTGTGTTGAACAATTAAAACGGGTCTTTTACCAAATAGCTCAACATTACTACTATCAGTTTTTATATAGATATCATCAGCAAAGACTCTATTATCCGAAATAATACAAAGATTGATAAATAATAAAAGAAAACAAAATAAAGAATAATTACTTTTAATGAAATATTCACTTAAGGTATTTCTCTTGTTAATACTCATATCAGGCTCATAAAAAATTCTTATAGTTTTTCATAACACAATTATTATTTTTTAAAAGATAATTCAGATATTTTAATAAATTCAAAAGTTTATACGAGAACGAGGATTAGCCAGTTTATTAATAGTTTTTTTCATTTCTTCGAGGGCTTTTAAATTTTTCTGTAGTTTATCTAATCTACTTAACCTTTCATTAATTGGATTATTTGATAATTTAGGTATAGGATTTCCACTCACACTTGGTTCAGAATTTTCAACCCATTTATTTTTTAAATAAGGAACATAATTTTGGAAATATGAATCTGCTTGTTTTTCTTCTGAAGGAGAACCGGCAAGGAAGAAATCATCAGCAAAATAAAATTGATATGGAGATTTTGACATTCTGTCAATAGGTAGTTCCATTTCCATCCATTTGCTTAATTCATTTATATTATTAGGCATAGAATCATTAATATCATCTTTATTCTTATCACTAGAATAAGCAGCTAATGCTAGTGCTATTGCTGTTCCTTCTGTTATAGCCAGATATTCTTCCCTTTTTCGATACAAGTCATAATAATTAATATAAAATGTTTCAGGGAAATTAGCCATTACATATAAAGTAATATTTCTCTTCCAATTAAATGTCTGATAATAAAAATCTTTGTTAATAAAACTATTGTTTTCAATAAGATAATTTTGAATATCTTGCTGCCATGCATTAAGAGCATGCGGATTATGACCTGATTCAACATTCTTTATTACTTCAATTAAATTATCGTAAATACCATTAGTATATTTTTGCCATTCTTCTGTATTACAGATATTTTCAATAAAATAATTTGCATTATTTCTAGAATAATTATCTTCAACTCTTTTAAATATTCTTTTTACTCTTGATTTTGTATAATCCACATATCTGACTAAAGATGGTTCATTTTTTACTAATTCAAGAAGGTTTTTGGATATTTTAACTGCAATTTCTTTGTCTACAGAAGTATGGTTAGCTAGAAAAAGCAGATTCATACATGCTTTGTTTCTAAATTCCATCATTAGCAGTTTCGTATAAGGATTACCACCTTCTATATTACTAGCTTCAAATTCTTGAATTAATATTACTGGTAAATAAGACAAGAGAAGAGCAGTTCTATTATCATTCAAAGAAGCATAGTAAATGCTTGCACTATATAAATAGTTTGTTAAATTCATAAAACCTTGTTTACCAATATGTTTATCTTTTAGAACAGCATTTGAATCAATTGGTGAAGGTTGGTAATTATTCAATAAAACAAGAGTTCTCGAAGCAAACTCTTTAAAATCTTCAAAATTATTATGATATTTTAAATCGGATGATTCTTTAATCTTATCACAAAAATAATTAATATCACGTCTATAAATGTCATTAAAATCATTAAAAAGATTGTCTTTGTATAAAAATTTGAATTTTTTTATTTCAAAATTCTTAACTATTGTTTTTGGCCATTTTAACCACCAGGTTGAAACCCCTGAATTTTCATCTTTAGCAAGTTGATACTCTAGTTTTCTAAGGTCTACTTTTATTTTATTAAGGCGATAATTATATATTACATAATAATTGAAAAAATAAATGAAACCATAAAAAATATAGCCAAGAATTAAAAAGAGAAGAAATCCGTATAAGAATCCAAATATTCTTTTTTTCATCTTATACCTCCCTCAACAAGAAGTGGCAGATTTTTTTCTATATAAACCGGGCTATAATACGTGTTTTTAATAGTAGAGCCTTCCAATAAATATTTTGAATTAAAGGAAGGGTGAAATCTATAGGCTCGTCTAGACAAGGGGTCTTTAGGAATATATATACCCAGCCATGTATTTAATTCACTTTCTGTGAATGGTTTTATTGATTTTTCTGCCATATAGGCTTTAAAAGCTAAAGCTACTGCGGTACCTTTCATAATAGCTATTTTTTCTAAATATATAAAATAATAGTATCCGAAATATGGAACTTGATGATTCAATGCTTTTCTAGTAAGGGTTAACTCTTGTTCTTTAAATATTATATATGAATTGATTATTTGAGTTTTTCCTTTTGCTTTTTTATCTTGTTTTTGATTTGCTCCCAACAATAGGGAGTATAAGTTTTTCTGCCAAGAATTAAAATTAGAGAAATCTCCTGATTTCTCTAATTCTCTTATTTGCTCTCTTGCTTCGTTGAAAATCCTATCATACCATTCCTTATGCATTTTTGAATTGAGAATATACTTAACAAAAGCATTATTTTCTTTTTCTAGATAAGAAAAATAATTTTTATCACAACGCATATGGTTCTCTATTTGGCGAACAAAAGAGGGTTCTGAGTTAACGATTTTTATAAAAGTTATTGCTATTTTTTTGATTAAATTTTTATCTAATTTATAAAAATTAATAAGATACAATAGCTGTTTACATGCATCAATCTTAACTTCAGCTATTTTAGTATCCATATCTGCACCATCAGCCGAATTTGTTTCTATATCCTGACAGACTAGAATTGGGGCAAAAGCCAATAACAGAGCTTCCGAGGTTTTATCTTGAGAAGCATAATACAAACTAGCCCAAAGACAGCTTTTTAAAACTCTTAAACTAAGTTTGTAATCAGTAACGCTTGGTTTTTTAATAATATCAAAAGCAGATGGATAATAAGGTTCTTGGTAATTATCTATTAAATCATTTGTTTTAGAAGCAATATTCAAATATAAATCTGTTTCTGAAAGAGGAATATGCTTTATGTTTTCTATTTTTCGTTTCGTCATTTCCGAATCAAAAACATTTTCTAAATTAGAGAAAATAGAAGTACAAGGTAAGCAATATTTAGCAAAATTCTTTGTTTCAGGGAAATCCTCTATCAAAATTGGGTAAGAGGTTGTCGCTGTTCTTTCTAAATCAACATAACTATATTTTGAGAAATCTTTAAATGCATCATTTATTTCATTATATTGTGAATATCTTTTTTCAAAATCTTCTGCTGTGTTTTTTAATATACCTATAATAAAAGCAACAGTAGCAAGAGCCCCAAAAATAAGTATAGAAATTATAATTTGATTTTTTGAGTCTTTCTTCTCATACTGAATATTTTCAGACTCTACATTAGTTCCTTTATCAACATCAACTTCAGTATAAGCTTCATTACCACCCCAATTGCTTTCATAATCAGGCTGGTAATTATCATCATATTTTTGGGGGCTTTTATCCATATGTTTCGTTTAATTATCCAATAAAAAATAATTTATACTTTTAGCATCGTTTTACCATTGCTTCAGCAATGGTAAAACAACTTTCATCGTCTTCGTGAACCCTTAACAATCATAATCAGTCTTAAAAGCTGAAGAACGGTAGAAACCAAAGCAGCCACATAAGTAAGAGCTGCGGCAGACAAAACCTTCTTTGCTGCCTGCAATTCCCCGCCTACTAAAATAGAATCTTTTTCCAAAATTTCCAAAGCTCTGCTTGAAGCATTAAATTCAACAGGGAGAGTAATAAGCTGGAAAAAAACTACAAAAGTAAAAAGAATAACGCCAAACTGTGCTAAGCCAGCCCAACTCATAGCAATACCAGCGATAATTATAGGCCAAGACAACATAGAACCGAAATTTGCCAGAGGAACAGCTACCGAACGAAGCTTTAAAGCAGCATAGCCAACTTTATGCTGAATAGCATGACCACATTCGTGTGCTGCTACACCTAGAGCAGCAACAGAGGTCTGACCATAAACAGAATCAGATAGTCTTAAAACTTTTTCTGTCGGGGAATAATGGTCTGTCAGATTGCCTCTTATTCGTTCTATTCTAACATCGTTGATTCCTGCACTATTTAAGATTCTCTGAGCAATTTCTTCTGAAGTAAAGCCTTGAGAATTACCTACCTGACTATAATTGTTAAAAGTTCTTTTAACATTCCAAGACGCAATCATGCTTATGATTGCACCAATAATCACTAATATATAAGTTGAATCCCAATACATAAAAACTCCTTTGATAAGAGTTATTTTTTGGGTAGTTTAACGCTAATTACTAGATTTTTTCAATATTTTATTAAAAAGCTTTCTTCAAAAAAATAAAACATGTTAGAATCAGTCTGATCATGAAAAAGCCTAATCAAGAGCACAAAATTAAAACCATAGCGAGAATAGAAACCGATTTCAAAGAAAAATTCGGTATTCCTCGCCAAAGTGGAATAATACCTGAATTATCAGGCAAAATTATCTTTGAAAAAAAATACAGAGACGTTAATGCTATCAGAGGATTAGAAAAATTCACTCACCTTTGGCTTCTTTGGCTATTTTCTGAAAATTTAGACAATGAATGTTTTCCAACTATAAGACCGCCAAGATTAGGTGGGGAAGAACGAATCGGAGTATTTGCCACAAGAAGCCCATTCAGGCCAAACTCTATTGGTCTTTCTTCGGTTAAGCTGGACCATATAGAAATAAGCCAAAATTCAGGGCCTATTATTTATGTTAGAGGCGCTGACCTTCTAGATGGAACACCAATAATAGATATAAAGCCTTATATTCCATATACTGATTCACACCCAGATGCCAGCTGTAGCTTTGCAAAATCAGAATGGGAAAGAGAAGTGAAAGTTATCATTTCCCCAGAAATATTAAAGCAAGTTGATGAAACCAAACAACAAAGCCTGTTAAAAATACTTGCCCAAGATCCTAGACCAGCTTACAAAGAAGATTCTGATGACATTTACACAATGCGTTTTGCTGATTATGAGATTAGTTTTGTTGTAAAAAACAAAACATTAAAGGTAACAAAGATCGAAATTCATTCAACTTGAAGCAGAGCAAACATATTCTTTTAATAAGCGAAAAAATATGATAATATTTTTCCATATTATTCTTGTTGGAGAAAAAAATGACTGAGGAAAACAAAAAGTTTAGATTAGTTACAAGAAGCGATTTCGATGGTCTTGTTTGTGCAGTTCTTTTCAAAGACATGGACATGATAGACGATATTAAATTCGTTCACCCAAAAGACATGCAGGACGGCAAGATTGAAATAACCGGCAGAGACATAACTACTAACTTGCCTTATGTAGAAGGTGCACATATTGTTTTTGACCACCATTTAAGTGAAACCATTCGTGCTGGTGGTTTAAAACCAAATCATATAATAGACCCTGAAGCTCAATCTGCAGCCAGAGTTGTTTATGATTACTATGGTGGAGCCAAGAAATTTCCAAGAATTTCAAATGAAATGATGTTAGCCGTTGACAAGGCAGACTCTGCAAAGTTTTCTATGGAAGACATTCTCCACCCCAAAGATTGGGTTCTTTTAAACTATCTAATGGATCCTCGCACAGGTCTTGGACGATTCAGAAATTTCAGAATATCCAACTACCAGCTAATGATGAATTTGATTGACTGTTGCAAAGACATGACAATCAACGAAATAATGGAATTACCAGATGTTAAAGACCGTGTTCAACTCTATTTTGAACAGGAAGAACTCTTCAAAGAACAAATTAAACGCTGTGCTAAGGTTTATAAGAATCTTATCGTTCTTGATTTACGCAATGAAGAGGTAATACATGCCGGCAACAGATTCATGATTTACGCTATGTATCCTGAAACCAATATTTCTATACATGTTTTGTGGGGCTTCCAGAAACAGAATACCGTTTTCGCAACAGGCAAATCTATTGTTAACCGCTCTTCCAAAACAAATGTTGGTGAATTGATGCTTAAATACGGCGGCGGCGGTCATAATGCAGCTGGAACCTGCCAAATAGCTCATGAAGATGCACCAAGAGTTTTAGAAGAATTGATTCATCAAATCAATCTAGACGGCTGATAAAAAGCAAAAGGCTCTGAATATAAATTCAGAGCCTTTTTTTTATCCAGATTATTATTTTTTAGAGGTCAAATAAGCTAAAAGCAAATCTCTAGCCGCTTCAATACCTTTTACATGAGTGCGTTCATTTCCATGTGATGCAGAAACACCGGGGCCAATCAAACCCACTCTTAAATCATGACCAGCCTTTAAAGCAGCAGAACCATCTGAGCCATAATGCGGGAAAATATCAATTTTATAGGGAATCTTCTTTTTCTTCGCCAATTCAACCAAACGTTTTCTCAAATAATAATCATATGGTCCACTAGAGTCCTTTGCACAAATAGACACGCAGGTTTCTCGACCAGTAACATTCTTTCCTACAACACCCATGTCGACAACAAGGAGTTCTTCTACAGAATCAGGAATGCCTGCACAAGCACCGTGGCCCACTTCCTCATAATTAGAAAAGAAAAACATAGCAGGAATTTTGTTAAGTTTTTCTGCCCCTAGAGTAAGAAGAGCGTCTATAATTGCTGAAGTGCCAGCTTTATCATCAAGGAAATGACTTTTAATAAACCCGGTTTCAGTGTATTCAAAACCGCTTTCAAAAGCGGCAAAATCACCGGGCTGAATTCCCAATGCCTTAGTTTCTTCATCCTTATAAACTTCTTCATCCACTCTGATATGCATATTTTCTTCACTTCTAATCTCCTGTTCCGCTTTATTATTAACATGAACAGCAGGGTTGTTCAGAATAAGACTTCCAGTAAAAGTATGATTATCAGAGAATATTTTAACAGAGTTTCCTTCAAAAGCCTGAAGCATTGGACCGCCTATTTTGGTGAAACTCAGCGTGCCGTCCTTGTTGAAATCTCTTACCATTAATCCAAGAGTATCGACATGGGCGGCAGCAGCCATAACAGGCTTTTTATGATTACAAGCGATTAAAGCACCTTTATTAGTATAGCGGCATTTAATGCCGTTCTTTGTCAGAAGCTTTTCGATATATTTTAAAGCTTCATGAGTAAAGCCTGTTGGGGAATAAATATCCAACAAATTATGTAGTATAGATATTATTCGAGGTTCTTTCATTTTATACTATTTCTCCAAATCTTTACTCTTTATTTATTCTTAGTTATTATTCCAACAGGCCTATAATTCAGTAATTATTCTTGCTGCTGGAATGGTGAACCATGTTTTTTGCAAGCAATATATCCATCACCAGTTAAATCACCAACATTATAATACTCACATTCTGGTTCTGGTTTACCGGGTTCACTCTTTAAATAGTGTTCTTTTACCAATGTAGGAATATCAAGATTGGACATCATAGTAGAATGATCCATATTGTACATTTCTACAGCACCTTGAAGTACTCTCGCATTGGAATAACAAGCTTTCATTTTTGAATTAGAACGAGCCTGAGCAAAATAAGGAGATTTCATAGCAGCACTAAGAGCACCACCTATGACACCACCAATTATTTTAAATCCGTCAAGCTTAGTAGAGATAATTAAGCTATTACCTTCAACGGTTACTTCTAACGCATCAACTAAATCTTTTGCCTTAGCGCCAGAGAACATAGAAATTACTGTATCAGCCATATCTCCAACAGATTTTTCCTGCAAGCTATTTTTATTTTTTTCAAATTCAGCATTATAATAATTATTATAGAACTGAATTAGACCGTTAATGCCTGCATGAATCTGATTTGCAAACTCTGGGTCAGTGAAGTTAATTCTTGTTGTAATATCTTCCTTATCAAAATAGCTTACAAAAGAATCAATACTATTAGCCATTTGCGGGGGAACTTTTAGCATTTGCAAATATGGGGTAATATTCTTAGAAACATAAAAGAAGCAATCAGTCTTATCTACCAAATCAGCAAAATTATCTGGAGCTTGACCAAATGTAATTCTATTCTTGGCAAAATCATCAAGTGCTTTATTAAAACAATACAAAACAACTTCATCATTATAAAAAATAAAGCAAGAGTTACCATCAGTAAATGCTTTTACTTTTTTTCCAGCAACAGATATTGTTTCTTCTTGAAAAACCTGACTTTTAGAATCAGCCAAAGCTTTTTCTAACAATGCAACATTATTCTTCGTATTAAATTTACCAGTAATAATTCCTACTGCAGTAACATTTTCAGCACCAGGAACAATGAATACCCCCATTCTTGAAAAATCTTTTTCAATATCAAAGGAAATTCTTTCTTTCAAGCATTTTACAGCTTCTTGATAAGCTTTGGAAAATTCGGTATTTTTCCCTGTATATCCCATAGTCTTAGTAGCCCATTTTGCATCAAAGCAAAATACAGCTAGAGTTTGTTCAGGGTAGTAATCTGTTATAGTTGCAGCAAAACCAAATGACGCTTGTAATATAAAAACTAATAATATATATAATTTTTTCATTTTTTTCTCTCCAAATTTGATTATCTAGGAACACAGCCATGTCTTTTGCAGAATATGCAACCATCTTTAGACAAATCACCTTTTGAAAAGTAATCACAATCAGGTTCCGGTCCTCTTAGTTCACCCTTTAAATATCCTTCTTTTACCAAAGTAGGAATATCAAGATTAGACATCATAGTAGCATGATCCATGTTATACATTTCTACAGCACCTTGAAGTACTCTCATATTGGAATAACAAGCCTTTTCTCTTGCAGAGCTTCTAGCAGCCTTAAAATTAGGGATAGCAGCTGCAGCTATAATTCCAACACTACCTACAGCCAAAATAAGCTTGTCATCTTTGTCATAAGGTTGAGCTACTACAATAGAATTACCATTCAAAGATATTTTCAAATGATCGACTATATCTTTATTTTTTGCTGCAGAATAGAGAGAATTTATTTCATCAAAGATTTGAATTAAAGGAACAGTATAAATGTTAGCCTTTGAAGCTTCATAATTCTTATTCTGTTTTTCATAAAAATCTTTTTTGAAGCTTTCTACATTGTTCATCATCTTCTTTGCTGCTTCTTCATCTTTAAAGCCTGCTTCTGCATAGAGATGATCTTTTGTAATATAACCAGATAATATATCTATTGTTTCAACACCCTGTATAGGAATATTTTGTTTAGGCAACATATCGATTACTGACTTGTTCAACATAAGAAAACTTTGTGAACGTTCCATAAGGCCTTCTACCATTGCTGGAGCCTTAGAAATAGTCAGTTGATTCTTTTCAAAAAGAGCTGCAGCTCTATTATCACAGAATAGCAACATATCTTTTTTAAAGAAAATCAATCTGAAGTTTTTAGCAAATAAAGCCTGAACTTTTTTACCGTTAATTGTAACAGCATCCATTTTTGGAGCTTCTTCATCCTTTGAAGACATTAGTTTTTTCAGGGCAGCTAACATACTCTTTGGATTAAAGTTTCCACCTAAAAAGGCAACAAAATTGGCTTTATCTTCAACAGAAGGAACTACATAGAGACCTATTTGTACGACTTCTTTTTCAATATCGATAGCCAACTTGTCTTTTAATGCAGAGAGAACTTCTCTTGTAACCTTACCGGTTTCTGAACTCTGACCATTCAGATCGAACAAATACTTAGCATCATCCATTCCTAATGTAAAAACACCCATTGCTTGATCTATGTAACAATCAGACAAAGGTTTTGAAAAAACAGATGAAGAAATCATTAAGCACAAAAACAGTAAAAATAATATTTTTTTCATTTATCCCTCCATATGATTTTACATTATAAAATTATAAATAAACAAACGTCAACAAAGTTGTGTACACAGGGACGAAATAAATATTATTTCTATTATTAATCTTTGTTTGGGGTTGCTAAAAAAGTAAAAGCCAAGCTAAGCTTGGCTTTTTGCAAAACTAACTAATTTTTTACTGTTTCCAGTCGAGAAGTTCAAAGGCTTCATCGATTTTGTCTACAGTGGTTCCAACCATTAACGAATCTAATGCTGCAGCCTTATTTATATATCTGCTAGCATTGTCTTCATCGCCAGAAAGAGCATAAGCAAGAGCTGCCAGAGCATGAACCTTTGCAGAACTTAAAGCAAGACCAGAATGAACCTGAGCAAATTTTTCAGGAGGCATATTGCCAAGCATTTCAGCAGCTCTAACATAATCAGCAGAAGAAACATGTCTATAGATTAAACAGCCTGCCAAACCAACCTTTGCTTCATTATCCATAGCATAGGCTTTTTCGAAATAAGGAATAGCCTCTATTACCTTTCCAGACTTAGAAAGAGCCCAACCATAACCATTATTAGCATTAACACGCTGAGCTTCAGTTAAATTTTCGTTTAAAGCCTGTTCAAAAGAATTTCTTGCGGTTTCGTAATTACCTATTTTGATTGATTCCCAACCTTCATTTATGAGGGTATCTGCAATTATGATAGAACTAGTGCTTTTACTGCTGGTTCCGCAGTTCTGAATCATAGGGAAAGCCATTAATACAATTATAAGAAGCAAATATTTAGCTTTTTTCATTTAATCATCTCCATATCATCATCGCAAAACCGCAATTTTAATTCGTTCTTTATATGAATTGCCATCAACAGTTATTCTTACATCAGCGTAATAAACACCGTTAGCAACACCTTTGTTTTTCTTGTTTACAAGATTCCAATCAAATTCATATACTCCTGCAGCCCCTTCAACCAAAGTTCCATCCATTACTTTATGACCGCTTACATCATAAATCTTAACGGAACCTGTTCCGCCGTTAACATTGGCTCCAGTAATAGTTGCTCTAATAATAGAATGATTCTTAGCAGGATTTGGCCAAGCAGCAATCTGCGATAAAGCATTTGAACCAACTACTGCTCTCATAGAAGCTCTAGCAGTATTTCCTGAATTATCAGAAATCTCAATATTAATGTTTCTAGAAGCAGCTTTAGAGTCAGAAGTGTCGAATACGACTACATCATCAGCATAAGTTGATTTAACTTCTTTTCCATCACAAGTGACCTTAACAGTTGAACCGCATACTCCACTGCCCATATCGCTAACTTTTACAGCATATCTTCCGTTACCACGAGATTCTAATTTATTAGAAATAACAGGTGCTGTTTCATCAGCAGCGACAAACAAGGAAGCTGAGATATCAATGTTACCTTTAGCCTTACCATCTACAATAGTTACAGGACCTACCCATTTGTGACCAGAAGTAGTTGCTCTATAAAGACCTGCTTTAGTTTTATCTAAGCTTATATCACTGCTTATAGGAATTGATATGTTCAAAGCCTTGTCAGCCTGATCAACCGGCAAAGCCAAATCAACGTTCTTACTCATTCTGACAATACCTTCATAAGAAGTTGTATTGTTGCCTGAAGCAAGAACAACTGTTCCATCAGAAGATAAAGCATCCTTAGGTATTTCAACTGCTGCATAAGAAGCACTCAAAGAACCAGAACTGCCTCTTGCATAATAAGAAGCTGAGAAATTCAAAGAATTAGAAAGTATTACACCGTTTTTGTTTGTGCCTGAGCATACGATAGTTCCTTCCCCATCAGCAGTAACTGCAAAATTTGTCATATAGGTAGAGGAATTAATCGGACTCATAACCAGGTAACCCTGTTTACCGTTAAAAGTCATCTGAACTCTTGGTTCAGAAGCAAACTCCTTGTCGGTTCTAACGACAATATGCAAGAAGTTTTCATATATCGGGTTCGGGAAGATTGCTACCTTTAAGTCATCAAAACTACCAGAATAGACATAGCTAAGTTTTTCATAGTTGTAATTTGAACAAACCATTGGAATCAAGAGAATAGTTTCATAAGTTCCAGTAGTTCCATAATTCTGAACAACCAGATTTCCAGCTTGATTAGCGTCAAGTGTCATGAACTCACAGGTTGTATCAACAGATGTTCCCTTCTTTACAACAGCACAAGCAAAAGTTCCATTATTACTGCCATCAAAAGCAATATTTAAACTGCCATTATTACCTGTTAATGCAATACAATCGCCTGCCCAGGAATTTACGCTTCCAGAACGTGTATTCATTTCACTAGAAAGAATAAAGTTTTCAGTTGCCGGAACCGGTAATTTCTGATTATAACCGATATCGTTTGAAGTATCTTTATCGGCATCAACCTTATAGCCCCATTTTCCTTCATTCAAAAGAGTTGCACCATCGCTTTTATAAACTTTATCAAGATAGTTAGCTATAACCCAATCTTGGAAAACCTTCTGCATAGTAGTATTGCTGGCTTTAAAAACAGAGTTGTAGTTTTCTATACCACCATCAACCTTTGCTCTGACTACACTTTTCAAGAAGTTTGGAATATTAGCATAACCATATTTTTCAACACAGTAATACGTCCATAAAAATGATGCACCATAATTTGCAAAAGGACTAGTACCATGCCAAGTTGAATCTCTATCATCTACAAGAACAACATCTGGATTTTTAATAAAATAATCAAGATTCGAAGGATACTTACCTTTATATAAGAACTCCATATATTCAGTAATACCTTCTTCAAGCCATACTTGTAAACCTTTCAACACACCATCTTGAACGGAATAGGCTTCATTAAACATAATCATATGAGAAAACTCATGAGCAACAGTTCCCATAAGAGTTTCCCGATTCATATAATAATGGTATATATCCAAGAACAGAATTTCTTTTTCGTTGCTTACAGCAACAGAACTTCTAGGAAGCTGATTTCCAGCATAAAAGTATCCAATATTAGTATTGTTTGTATCTCTGATATCATCAAGGAAGATAAAAACTTTAGGGTCACCGTCGATATCAGGTTCAGTACCTAAATATTCACGAATTTTGGGATAAATATTAGCATCAAATTCATCTGCTATTTTTGAAAGAGCAAGCTTAGCTGTAGCCTTGTCAGAACCAAGAATGAATCTAGGTTCAAGAACAGTGCCATCAGTAGCATCTGGTGAATATTTTAATAATGGATTGTGCGGCCAGCTCATATTCCAAGAAGCATAAGCTTTAGGAGTTTCTGCTTCAGAAGAAGAAAGTGTTTTAGGTAGAGTTGGGAAAAACATTACCGGAACAAATATATAGCAGTGGCTACCTATATATCTCAAACAAGCTTTAGGATAGTGCTTGTTTCCATCGTAATCATATATTTCTTTTGCCTGATTTTCACCACTTCCTACCCCATCATCATTGGTAGTATCACCAGAAAATCCTGGCCATTCACCACCATCATGAAAGAGGTTTTGTAAAGTCACTGCATTTTTAGTGGCAAAAGGAATCATTACATTATCAACATCAGCGGAAGTAAAATTAATTCCGCCTACTACAGCTCTTAATGATGCGTTAACTGGCGATTTTTTTAGAGCATTATCTGGGAGATTTTTTGGCAAAAAGGAATTCAGGATAGCGGATGAATTTACACTAGTACCTATTTTGGCAGCAGTCTTACCCTGGCTTTCTGCTATATTTTTAATTTGTTCATCAACAGATAATTCTGTTGCAAAAACCGTATTAGCTGCAAATAATGAGCTAACCAGCATAGTAAAAATTGTTTTTAGATATCTCTTCGCCATTTTAACGCCCCTTATATGGGAATATATTATTATTCTTTAAAAATATCGGCTGCTATGTAGTTTATCTTTACTATGAAAGTAATATTTGTTTTTCTTTAAAAAATAAAAAAAATTTTTTAACCTATGGAGAGCTAAAGAGGTACATTGTCAACTAGGCTTTTTTTAAGTATAATTAATAAAATATCCCAAGCTCCGGAGGGCAAAAAAATGAAAAAATTCAAATCGGTAAGACTAACACTTCTATTAATAGCAGCACTATTATTTAGTAATATCCTATCTGCCGCCACCGGAAGCTTTGTTACAACTAGCGATGGGATACGCTATGTCTACAAAAATGCCAACGGAGTTACTACTTACGTTAATCCAAAATTTGATTCTGTTACAGGAACCTACTATGTTGTTAACGACAACAATCAGGTTATAGCCCAACAGCAGCTTCCTTCAGAAGCCGCAATGAATCAGATAAAAATAGTCACTCCAACAAATAATTCAACCACACAAGATTTTATGGGTAACGAAGTTCAAATTTTGACTCCAATGGCTTCGGCAGACCCAAGATATCAACAGCTAAGACAGTATATTGAAAGCAATAAAAGCTTCAAAAACACTGTTTCAATGCAAATTCAAGCAAGAGATTATAAAATAAAAAAAATTCAGCAGGAAGTCTCTGAAGGTGTAAAAGACCCAACCTTAGCAGCATGGTTAACCAATGACCTTAAAAAACCAGTCTATCTTGAAGTAGGCAATACCGGTAACATTTATCATGATGCTTCCGGTTTCGTTCTGGCAGAAAATAGCTCAAATGGTCAAACAACTTATAGAGATAATTCTTATGTAAATAGAATAGTTATCTCAGATTCCAGCGAAATTTTCAGCGGAAATATGAATGACCCAAATACAGCTTCAATAATGTCTCACGAAATTGGTCATATGATTATGGACCAGCTTTATGAAACTCCAAATTACCCCGCAACAAATTATCATGGTTCACATTCAAAGAATACTATTTCTGATGAAGGTTTTGCAATTTCCGAAGGCTGGGCAGAAGCATTAGAAGCTCTTTCTACAAAAGATTACAGAGCCTCTTACGGAACTAATGATTCATGGAGATTAAAATCACATCAGAATATACAAGAAAACAACTATATATATAAAGATGCTGGTGTAACTAATGTTGTAAACAACGGCTATCTTAAAACATCTGGTGAAATGCTTTCTACAGAAGGTGTTAACGCTTCATTGTTTTACGATATGCTTGAAAGCAATAAGATACAGAATTCTTACAACAAAATCTTCACAATTTTTGAAGAAAGCAAGCCCCAAACTTATCGTGATTTTGTCTATGATTATATTCAAAAGTATCCAGAAGATCGCAGCACTGTTATAAAGATGTTTTTAGAAGATACTAAATACACTTCAGTAGACAGCACTGCAGCAGCTAGATACAAAGATCTTTTCGATGCTGAACAGGCATATCTAAATGCTACAGACCCAGCAACAAAAGCTAATCTAAAATATGCTTACGAATCTAAGAAACAGGCATACGATCAGTATAATAATGAATTGTATAGACAAGCTTCTGTTGATGGTACAATAGATAATGCTGTAGTAGCCACCAGTAGAACAAATTCAGACTACAGAGCACTTCGCATAAAAGAAACACTATTTAAAACTAGATCAGCCTTAGATACTGGTGTTCAAAATGCAGGTAATTCCTTAAAGAATTCATTCAGTGTCAAAAACATAGCAGTTACTGCAGGCACTTCTATAGCAATAAATCTAGCAAGCCAGCTTATGAATGGCCAAAAAGTAAGTATAAAAGAAGCTGCCAAAGCAGTTGCTTCAATGCAGTTTGTAGGCAATTTTGTAGGTTCATCACTTGGAGCAGCAGCTGGTCAGGTTGTTGTTCCTCTTGTAAAAACCTTTGTTCCTGGTATAGTTGGAACATTAGCTGGCGCACTTATTCCAACAGTAACCTCTCTTGCTGGCGGTAATATAGGCAGCAGTCTTGGTTCAGGAAAAACTCTAAAAGAGTCTCTCAAGTCATTAGATTGGGTTGCCATATCTGGTCAGGCAATTGGTTCTACTCTTGGCTCAATGCTTGGCTCGCTGATTCCTATACCTGTTATAGGAACAATGTTAGGCGGAATAGTTGGCGGTATAGTAGGAGAAAAACTCTTTACTGCAGTTAGAAATCTATTCAAGAAGAAAACAACTACTTCAACAGCTTCAACAGTCTTAGCAGCTCCAACAGTAGATTCATCAGCTTACAGCGATAATAAGAGTAATTCTTCTGTAAAATCATCGAATAGTTCTAGTCAACAATCATCAAGTCTAAGAATTTCTGATGAATTGGATTCTATTCCTTATTCTAATATGTCTCCTGAATTGAAAGCTTTGAAAGACAATTATGAAGAAGCTTATAAAGTCTATACAAATGCAGTAGCTTCAGGCAACACAAATAAAGCTAAAAAAGCATTAAAAGAATTCCAATCAGCAAAATCAGCTTATGAATCTGTTTTAAACTCAGCAAGATAAAATAATTAGAGTATAAAAAAAAAGCCCTCTTTATTAGAGGGCTTTTTTGTTGTCTAAATAATATGTTGGCTTGATAATATTAGAATCTATAGCCAACCGCCATAAAACTTACTTGTTACTAGTAAGTTTGTTGTTCCAATTCAACCATTCTCTAAAGAATACAAGAATACTTAGATCAAACATTACTTGTACCTCCTTTAAAAGAATTTGCATTACTAATTTTGAATTTAATGCAACCTATATAAAGCATACTTCATGCCAACTCTTAAGAATTCGCTTATAATGCGAGTTTTGCAAAAATATTTTTGTGAAATTCATCACAATCTTGATTAAAAAGGGTACAAAACGTAAAACAAATGATGTTCAAAATTTAAACAGTTATTATCTAAGACTGTACAAAAAAGGGGAAAACTAAATATGGCCGTTATCAATAGCCAAACGAGAAATATAACGTTCTACCAATTCTTTATAAGCTTCTTCACAATTAAAAGAATTGTTCCATTTTACAAAAGGCAAAGCTTGTGGAGTAAAAGACTCTTTAAAATCTTTTTCATCTGGTGCTTTTGAAATTACATCTGGTAAATACTCAGATTCATCCCATATTTTTTCTATTGCCAAAGCTGAAGTTTCTAATTGGTCAACTTCTAAAAGATTAATATCCTCTGTTAAATCATCAATGCAAATCCTAGGATTAAGCCATACCGACTTCCGTCCAGGCATAGCTACCATTACATGTTTTTGAAGCAAAGTTCTCAGATTTTCAGGGTACATAGAATACTCTTCATAATCTAACCCTGTTTTAATCTTATTTAGTAAATGTAGAATCTCTTTAGAATCTATTTCTGCAGATAAAGCTATTTTACTAATAACCTGCATTGGGGGCAGATGTAGTTGGAATGCACCGAAACACATCCATAAACCTGGTTTATCCTGAGCATCCCAGAATTTATAAGCACCCTGTTCTCGTGGGAAAAATAATCTACAACCGCTTAAAGTTTTTAAACCATATTTCAGCGGCATTTCATATATTAGCTTAGATGCTTCTTCTTCATCAGCCAGCAAAGTCTCAATAATAATCTGACGTTCTTTGCGATTTAAAACAGCCTTAATTTCATCATAAGCATTCAATAAGGCATTGTATCTCTCTGTTTCCTCTTCATAAGCATGCTCAGCAAGTTTTTTAAGCAAGGCAAGAAGCATAGGCCTCTTGCCCAGTTTTGAGGCCATTCCTTGAAAAGCTTTTATAGAAACACTTAAAACTGAATTTTTATGTTCTGACCAGAGAAATTCATAAATTCCTCTGTGAGGGGTTTGAATCATCAGTCAAAACCTACTACAGTCTGCCACTGACCATCTTTATATCTGCTGACAGAACCGCCAACTGTTCCAACCCAAACAACATTATCTTTAACTTTTATAGAATGAATACTGCCTTGAAGCAAACCATTAGTTTCATTAATAATTTTCCAGCTTTCGCCATTATAAACTGCAATTCCAGAAGGAGTGCCAACCCAGAGATTTCCAGAATTATCCATTGCCAAAGCTCTTATAACATTATTTGGAAGTTCTTTACCTTCCAAATATCTATTCCATTCTTTTCCTTCGTAATCACAGCAACAAAGTCCCTGGTTAGTACCTATCCAAACTTTGTAACGTACTTCATCAAATGTGATACAGGTTATATAATCAGAAACAAGTCCATCATCAAGAGCCGGAGTAGAGCGAGTATTTTTGTTGGAAATAACCTTCTGGTTCTTTCCATCTTTTACTATGATTCCGTCTCCATAGGTTCCTGTCCAAAGAGAATCACCCTGAACAGCATAACAAGTCTTATAGGTATTCAGCAAAGAATCCTTTTTGAAAAACTTTAACCAATTAGAATTAGCATGAGCTTTTGGAGAATAAAAAGACAAGCTCAAAAGGCTAATAACAGTAAAAAGATATAACCAGCGTGTTTCTTTATTTTGCATAGTTGTTGCCTCACTTTTGTAATATCTTACCTAAAATATCGACATAAGCAGGCAAATAGATTATAGCTTTGCTAACTTAATCAAAAAGACCTATATCCAGCTTCACAGTTCCCGTTCCTGTTTTAACCTTTGTATCTGAAACCACAGGTATTTCTTTTTTCTTCTCTTCTTTTATTTTTTCTTTTTTCTTTTTATCAGTAACACTAAAATCTACTGCAGAATCAAAATAATGTTCTATTACGGTTTTCTGTTTTCCGTTAAATTGAACATAAGGGAAAACAGCTCTCTTAAAACTCTTGGTCAAACCATATAAGCGAGTAAACTTCATCTCTACTTCAACTTTTAAAAGACCAACAGGAATATTTCTAAACTCTCTTTCATATAATGCGGTAAATTTATCACCCAACCCATTACTCCAGCCCTGAGTTTCTCCTTCATTTCTCTGCTGCTTTTCTACCAACTCAATATTACCTAAATATTTGCCGTTGATATAAAGTTTGGCATACTCAGAAAGCTTGTTGGGGTTATTCCCTGTATAATATAGTCTAATAATCAGAGCTGAACGATCTGTTCCCTTCTTTTCATAAGCATAATCATACATATTTGCCCCACATTCAGGGCAAAGCATAACTAAATCCGGCATATTTTCAGCCCCACAGGAAGGGCAATCTTTCGCATTTACAGAAATAGCAAGAAAGAGAAAAGCAACAACTAAGGACAAAACTGCTTTTTTTATTATAAGAGTCTTAGACATCTTTTATAAGTTTATTAAAACCTTAATACTAGTGGAGTATCGTCGAAATCTTCACGTTTGAATGTAATTTCAACAGCTTCTAATACCGGTTGTTTCTTTGAACTGAACCCATAACCATCGTAAAAGATTTTTTCAACTTTGATTATTTTACCTTTTACAGAAATATTGGCATAGTCTGAAATTCTATGATCTTCTTTTACTTTTTTGGGTAAAACAATCATGAAACAATAATCCATATTAGTCTTAGGATCATATTTTGAATTTGAATTAACGCAAATAGTTAATCTACCACGATCATTATTTATAAATTCAGCATCGCCTTCCCATTCTACTGCTTTGCCAATATAAGAATTGGGGTTATTGCTTACATCATATGGACTAATGCTTCTTGTGATGTTAGCTTGATTCATAACTTGTTCACGTTCAGCAGTTACTTTCTTTTCTGCCTGTTGTTTGCTGACCCAGTATTGGCTTGCATTCAGCATTTCTTCAGTTTGTCGTCTCTGATCTGCTGTTAAACTGCCATGAGTCTTTGCCATAGAAAGCAAAGGTAAAGCTTTTTCATATTCACCACGTTGATAGAAATAAGAACCGCGGCTGTAATAGTTATAGCTCTGCTTTCCAACCATATAATCAAGCTTATTCTTAGCTTCTTTTAAACCAGGATTCAGTTCAAGGCATTTTCTGAACTGGAAAACAGCATCATCTATTTTTACCTGAGCTTCATAAGCTTCACCTAATGCAAAATGAGCTTTTATCATTGAAGGATTAAGCTTTATAGCATTTTTAAAATAGGTTTCAGCTTTTTCAGGGCTCTTGGTCTTCATATAAATCAAACCGATTGCATAAGGAATTTCAGGGTCAGTCGGAGAAAGTTTTGCTGCTTTCTGATAACTATCTAAGGAATCAGTAAAATGATTTGTTTTGAAATTTAAGAAACCAAGCATTTTATGAGAACTAACATCCTTAGGTCTTTCTTTAACAACAATAGAATAATATCTGATAGCTTCATCTGTTTTACCACTGTTAAGCATCTGACGAGCTTTACTTTCAGCATCATCTGGATTCATAGAAGAAAATTCTGTCTGTCTGTAAGTATCACGTCCCTGACTTTTAAGTTGAGAATTTATATCTGAGGCATAAGCCTGAGTTAAAGCATCTAATTCACGTTTTGCTGCAACGTAATCAGGTTTTATTCTAAGAGCCAGCTGGAATTCAACCATAGCTTCCTTTGTAAAACCCTGAGCCTTATAAACTCTGCCTAGATTGTAATAGGCTTCTGCACAGGTTGGATCTATTTCTAATGCCTGTTTAAACTCTTTATAAGCTTCTAAATATCTATTTTTATAAAAGTGATTCAAACCAACATCAACATGCAGTTTTGCGGTCTGACCAAATAGAATTGCAGACTGAGATAGCATCAAAAGTATAACAATATATAAAACGGATTTAATATTTTTCATATTACTATTCACCGCTGATTCCTTTAAAGAAATATAGATTATATGTTACCAAACCATTCATCAAAAGAAAAGTTAAACATTTAAAATTAACGTAAATTTACAAAAAAGTCCTATATTTCAAAAAACATTTATTTATGCTAATATACATTCATTCTAAATAAACAGATACTATATGAAAAAAATAATAGGCTTACTATCCTCACTTAAAACGGCAATTTTTCTAATATGCCTGCTGACTTTGCTGGCAATTATTGGAACAATAATACCTCAAAAACTGGAAGCTATAGATTATATCAAAGCCTTCCCCAAATTGTGGTTTTATATTTTAAGCTTAGGTTTTGATGATATTTACAGAAGTGAACTCTTTTTAGGGATACTATTTCTTCTATCTGCTTCTGCAATTATTTGTGTCTGTTTTCGTTGGAAATCAATTCAGAAAAAGCTGTTCAACAAAGAAGAAACAAATATCGAAAGCATAAAAAAGCTTCCTGTATCTAAAAACATAGCAAAAATCAACAATACAAAACTGCTTGAATCCTATAAAACAACAACTCTTTCCGATGGAAACACACTTGCCTTCAAATCAAGTGGGAAATCTGCATTAGTTGGTGGTTTAATACTTCACATAGGATTAGTTCTTGTATTTATTGGTGGTTTTATTGGTTTATTATTTGGAATAGAAATGCCTATATATGGCAAAGCAGGCGAAAAAATACCTATTCCATCAATAGAAGTCATCAGAACAGCTTATAAAGCAGATAAAATGAGTCGCCAAGCAAGAAATATAAGGCAGTTTAATCCTCAAGACCCAAGACTTGAAGAAATGCGAAAAGAAATTGAAAAGCTTCATCAAATATATAATGAAGGAATAATGAAGCCGGAATTTAAGATTTCTTTTGAAAAGCTCTGGGTAGAACATTATTCAAATGCCAGTGGCACTAATGAAGGTGTAAAAAGTTGGAATGCCGAAATCAAATTTATGGATATAGCTTCTGGTTCTCTTTTCAATGCTGTATCAGAAACAAAACCTCAAATTATCAAAGTTAATGAACCTGTCGGCTACAAAAACCTGAATTTCTATCTTGCCAATTGGAATAAAAACTGGAAAAAGATAAAACTCAATATAGAGTACATTCCTAATATAGCTGGTTGGGAAAACTATAATCCATCTTCTGATTTATTCCCACAAACAGTTGAAGTTGCAGTTAGTGAACCTTTTGAAGTTAAATCCTTCCCTTTCTCGTTAGTAATAAGCCATTTCCTGCCTAATTTAAAAATATTGCCAGATGGAACATTCTTTTCAGCTTCCCCAGAGCTCGTAAATCCTGCAGCAATAGTTGTAGCCTTTGACAAAGAATCAAATTGCAGAATTGGCAATACTTGGGCTTTCTCAGAAAAAAATGCCAGCATTTTCCCTCATGAATCTAAATTACCTTTAAAAGTAATGCTTCAAAATGCTGAATTTGACTACGAATGTGTAATACAGATGTCATATGACCCCGGCAAACCATTGGTATGGTTAGGCTGTTTTCTTTTCTGTCTTGGCATGATGTTTACATTCTACGTTTCTTATAAGGAAGAATGGATAATTATTTATAAAGATGGAACAGCCTTCATAGCTTTAAATTCAAATCGTTCACCCGAAACATTAAAAAAAGATTTATTAGCTTTTGAAGAAAAACTATTAACCGAATATAGAGAGGAAAAGAATGACTGAAGCTACTCTTTTTATTATTGCAATGGCTTTTTATCTGATTTCCTTTGCTCTACATTGTATTTATCTGAGTTTAAGCAAAGAAAAGTTTTATAAATTAGCAAGAATAGCTAACTGGATTGGCGTAATAAGTGCCTTTATCGCTCTTGGAATGCGATGGAAAGAAGCTGGACACCCTCCGCTGTCAAACATGTATGAATCCATGGTAACCCTTTCAACCTTTATGGTTTTTAGCGGAATTGTTTTTACGACCAAACACCCATTATCTCTTTTGGAAGCAGGTTCAAGCGTATTTGCCATAATGATGATTGGTATTTCATCGTTGTTCCCTGATGAAATAAAGCCTTTAATTCCTCCCTTACAATCCAATTGGCTCTATGTCCATGTTTCTCTGGCTTTTCTTGGAGAAGCCTGTTTTGCAGTAGCTTTCATCTTGAGCTATATGTATTGCTTAAGAAGAATTCTAGGAAATTCTGCAGGAAAAACAACATTTGAAAATAAATATGAAAAATTAGCCTGTTATATTGTTACAGTAGGTTTACCAATTATTTTTATAGCTGGAATGATTCTATTGGCATTAACTCTCAAAGCAAACCCCAAATATGCTGATAAATGGCAAATCATTGTTTATTGGCTCATCTGTCCAGCCATTCTAGTTTCCATTCTGCTATCAGTCATGACTTACCTTTTCAGAGGTGCCTTAGGGAAAGGTGCTGAAAAATGGCTTCCAGAAGATTCTGTGTTAGATGACTTAACTTATAGAGCAATTGCTCTTGGTTACCCTCTTTACACAGTCGGGGGTCTGGTATTTGGAATGATTTGGGCAAACAAAGCCTGGGGGCGTTATTGGGGATGGGACCCCAAAGAAACCTGGGCTCTAGTTACTTTCCTGGTTTATTCAGTATATTTGCACGTAAGACTTGCTCGCGGTTGGAGTGGAATTTGGACAGCCTGCTTAGCAGTTGCAGGTTTTTCTGTGACACTCTTTACACTTTTCGCAGTTAACTTCCTTATCAGTGGCCTGCATTCATACGTCTAATATCTGATTATTCTATTGCTACTACAGAAGCTGTAATATCATCCTTAATAGCAGTAGGATTATTCTCTACCAGTTCAGATATTTCTTTGATTATTTCTTCTGCTGATTTATCCTGACGAAGCTTAAAGAAATCCATCAGATATTTATAACCATCATTACAGCCTTCTTTAGCTTCAAAAAAGTCTATCAGACCATCTGAGTAAAAAATGATTTTATCGCCATGTTCAATTTTGACTGTTCTCGTTTCATAATTACTTTCGACAAATATACCCAGAAGAGTGCCAGTTGAAGGCAACTCAGCAAGTGATTTACTTGTAGTACAATATTGTAACGGAAAATCATGACCGGCATTGGCATATTTGAAAGTCATACTGTTTAAATCAAATACACCCCATAATGCAGTAGAATTAAAATGTGAACCAGCACCTAAAAATTCTTTCAAAGAAAGGTTTACAGACCTCATTAGCTCAGCCGGGTCACTATTAACATTTCCTTTTTCTTTAAAAAGACAATAAACAACTGACATTACTAAAGAAGCAGGAACACCTTTCCCGCAGACATCACCGATTAAGAAACCAAGCTGTTTTGGGTTATTTCCATAAATATAACGAATAAAATCGCCACCAACAAACCTGGCCGGCTTAATAAATGTAGCTACTTTAAGCCCTTTCATATCAGGCAGTGCACGTGGCAAAGCACCTTCTTGAACAATTCTAGCCATTTCAAGCTCACGCTGAATAGAAGCCTGGCGTTCTGCTAACTCGTTGGCCCTGAATTCAAGCTCTTTTTGCATCTGATAATTGTGAAGACAAATAGAAACTTCATCAGAAAGCAAATCCAGTTTAAAGTTATCTTCAGAAGTAAGAGTCTTTTCATCATCATATCTGCCTACCAACAAGCAGCCGTAAAAAATATTATCATGAGAAAGGGTCGCACCAGCCAAAGCACCTTTAAAATCATATTCCTTAAAAATGTAATGTAAAAGCTTGAAAGAAAGCTTTAACGGGTCAGATTCAGTTTTTTCGTCTTCTTTGGAAAGTTGTTCAAACTTAACATTACAAAAAGAGTTCAGCTTGATACCTACAGACTCGGTGGCAACAAAAGAATTTTTTTCAGAATCCAAAAGGAAAAGAACAACCCAGTCGAATTCAGCCAATTCGCAAACAGCACTCAGAATCTTTTTATAATCAAGGCTTGTCTGTAACATTTCTAAATCAGTTAAACGATGGGCTTTTTCGTAAAAATTACAAACCATCTTCAAGGAATTCTTTTCTTTCAGACTATGCCTGATTACTACTGTAAGAATTCCGAGCATGATAAAAACAGCAATAACACCAAGTTCGGAATCATGGAGCATTACAGTAATAAAGCCAATTGCAGCCAACCAAAAACAATAAAACAATGTAAAGCTGCGTTCGCCGATATTTTTGTTATTAGTCAGTGCCAAAATAATCGCCTAATTTTCGTATAGATTAAAGCTTTGTTCCCATTCAGCCAGACCAATATAGAGTTTTTTGGGACTTCTGGCATCTATATAGAAACGTTTATCTTTTTCCAGATAGTTCTTTAAACGTTGCCTTATCTTGAAAAGAAGCTCTTTGTTAAAAACATTTTTTAGTTCGAAACTTGCAATCAAGGGTGCAGAAAACCTATGCCACAATTCAGATAAACCCTGAGGTTTGCCATGCTTTTTTAAAATGCGATATATTGTTTCAAGCATAGACTCATATAGTTCTGCTCCGTTATAATCGTAGAAAAAAGCGACTGGAGGCAGAAAGCCAAACTTCGAAACTATGTCTCTTGCCTTTCTGACAAGCTTTTCACCATCAGCCTGCAAGCCTATTACTTCGGAACGCAATATGCGCATAAGCATTAAATCAATGTCCTTGCGAACTAAGGTATCTATTAATGCTGAATCTGAGGGGAAGAACTTTTTTAAAATAGGTCTAACCGCTTCTATCGGCTCAACGCTCAAAAACTGTATGTTTCGCCCATAGGTTTCAGAATTCTTGCTTTTCATTTCTCCAAGAATTCTCTCAAATTGTAATATAAATTCAAATTTCGTTTCGCAAGGCAAGTCTAGACACCCACAAACTAAAATAAATATTTATTTATTTTATTATAACATAATATTATTCCATTCTCAACAGTATTAAAAAGAGGGGAAAGACCAAAGCAAAATAAAAAAATACCCCTTATAAAAAGAGGTATTTTTTGTAAAAACTATTCTTTTTGAGAAGGCTGATATTTATATCAGAGATTATATGATGTATTCTATTCCTTCTATTTTTACCTGAGACTGTGCACCAATTCTTTTTATTATATTTGAAGCAAGGAAATTACCTATTTTCAAACAGGTATTTAAAGGAAGTTTCTTGTGTAAACCATAGAAAAAGCCTGCCTGAAAGTTATCACCAGCTCCATTAGTATCTTTAACATGGTCAACTTTATAAGCATCAACGTGAACGCTTCCTTCTGGAGAATAAGCAATAGAACCTTCTTTACCTAGTTTAACAACAACCAGTTTGGAATATTGCAAAAGGTCTTCAAATTTTCTATTGCCACACATAGCTTCAGCTTCGTTTTCGTTAGCAAACAGAATATCTATCTTTTCATCAAATAGCTTCTGCTTTATTTGCTCTTTAGCTTCAAGAATTACACCACTATCACCTAAGTCAAAAGATATTTTCGTTTGGTATTTTCTAGCAACTTCTACAGCATACCTGGTAGCTTCATTTATAGGGTTGTTGCCACGAAATTCGTATGCAGAAAAATGAAGATATTCGGAATCTCTTATCAAGCTATGTAGAATTTCATATGGATAAAGCTGTTTTGTAATACCGAAATCAAGACCAAAGCTTCTTTCACCGTCTGTTCCGATAAAAGTGAAACATCTTCCAGAATCACCCTGTTTAATAGAAATGTAAGTATCTATATTGTTTTCACGAAGATTATTAATATAGTCATAGCCATAATCATCGTTTCCAACACAGCCTAAGAAGGCACATTTCAAACCTAAGTTGCTTGCGCCATATATAACGTTAGTTGGGGAACCACCAGGACTAATGACGATTTTATCCTTATCTAATACAGTACGGAATTTTTCAATCATAGCATCATCTATAACTATGCTTTGTCCTTTTTTCAAACCAAGCTTGTGAATAGAATCGTCATCTAGTTCTATGATTATGTCGGTAAGTGCATCTGAAATTGCTGTAACTTGATATTTTTTTTCTTTAGCCATGATTTTAACTCTAATTAAATATTTTCTTTCTAAATAAATTAATTCAAAAAAATCTATCACGATTATTGTGATAGATTTTTTTGAATTACCTTTATTAATAGTTAGCGCTGTGAAGGTTCTTAATGATAGTCATTAAATCCTTCGCTTTGTTAGCCTCTTTCTTGTAAGGAGCAATATATTTTTCAATTATATTGGTTCTATCTCTAACAAGTTTATCTTTTTCGTCTTTTGCTTCTTTTACTCTATTTTCGTAAGGTCTCAAATAATCATGAATGATTCTTGGTTTTTCGCGTCTTACTCTTTCTATTTCTCTTCTAGCGTTATCAACAGAACGTCTGGCACTGTCTTTCTGTTGCTGAGTAGATTCAGGATTGCTTTCAATTCTTCTTAAGTTATCTTCTGCTCGTTTCAATGCCATATCTGCATTTCTGACCATATCCATATAATGTCTTTCAGAATCAGCAATAGCTCTTCTTAAACGATGTTCTGCATCGCTTATTTCGTTTTCTGCATTTCTCAATTTATCTTGATAATTTCTTTCTGCTGCTTCTTTCTGACGATTGAGTATTTCTAAAGCTTCAGTGTATTTACCTTGATAAGCACTGACTATTTTCATACTGACTGTAGAAGCTGCTTCATTGTTTTCCTGGCAACGTAATTCTACAGCTTTCTTATAGTCAGAATTGGCTGTGCCAACACTGTTTTTATAATTTGCAAAGGCCTTATCAATATAAATATCTGAAAGTCTTGTATAATAGTTTGGATAATCATAAAGCAAATCAGAATATTTATATTCTTCAATCAGCTTTAGAGCAGTCTTTTCAGCAGCATTGTTCTGGAATGGTTCAAGAATTTCGAACAACCAGTGAATTGCCTGCTTTGGACATTTATCAAGATGATAACAATCTACAACTTCAAGAAGAGTTGAATCTGTGCGTGACATATCCATCAACCATCTAATAGCTTGCTGATAGTCTTTTTTAGCTTTATAGCAGGCTGCTATTCTTGCACGAACAGTATCGTTGAGGTTTGAAACCTTCATATAGTATTCAATAGCTTTATCGTAGTTACCTTTGCCTTCAAAAGTCTTGGCAACTTCAAATACCATAGATTGAATATCTGATGAAAGCTTGTTCATTTCGTTAGCAAGTTTATTTACTTCAGATTCCTGCTTTTCAATTTCAGCATCTAAAGCTTTCTTCTTGCTACCCTTGAACCAACCACTGATTCCATCATATTGAGAGCGTTCTTTGTGTAAATCATCCAAACGTAATTCTGGAGTAAAGAGTTGATTTTCAATAAAAATCAGCTTCTTTTCTAAGTTTTCAATATCTGATTCATTTGCAGCAAAACCACAGGTAGAAGCGGCTAATGTAAGAACTAAAGCAGTCTTTATAATGTTATTTGATTTCATTTTTCTTTCTCCTTTGTCCTTATTTAGCATCTATATAGATATCGCCTAATTCAAGATTGTTATGGTAAATAGAATCAGCTTCAGTCTTATCGTTTGCAAATACCCAAACTTCAACTTTAACATTCTTGAAAACTAACTTCTGTGCACCTGCTACAGTTTCTTTAGAAGCTATTGTAGAAAGTTCATCATAATTGTTTTCAGCAAAGAATGCGATTGGATCATGTTCTATTCTTGTTTTATACCAGGCAAGTTCGCCCATTACATCTTTGTTGCTGCGTTTTGGTCCAAGATAGAAAGTATAATTTTTCTTTCCACCCCAAAAACCACCAGTAGTTATTTTAACAGCTGCTTTAAGGTCTGAATTTACTACACAACCATCAAAATGACCTAATAAAGCATCTATTACATACTTTTTACCAGTGAAATAATAGCAGCATTTATCACCTTTTTTATTTTCGTTAACATAAGAAGAGATTATTTTGCAGCCGTGTCTTTTGAAAATCTTATTTAAGTTCATAACACGTCTGTTTGTGCCTGTATCTACGAATGAAACTATTGCTTCTGCCATTGGAGTTTCAATCATAATTAAGCGTTTATGACGTTTCTTCATTAACTTATCAGAAGATGGAGCTGCAGCACGTGTAGAATTTTCGGAAATGCTCTTGCTGATGTTAGCGTCGATTTGTTTTCCTTCAGCACCCATGAAATTAGCCTTTGTCTGAAGCATTTTGCATACAGATTCAGCAGTATAAGCATTCAAATCAGACTTTTTAGCAAACTTCTGAACAAGGTTATAAGCCTTTTCAATATCTTCTTCGCTTTCTAATGAAGCAATAATTTGTGACATAGCTTTTTCAGCTTCTTCAGCACGAGTAAAAGCAATTTCGTAAGAAGCAGAATCTGCTTTATCTTTCATTTCTTTGGAAGAATAAACTGTTTGTGAAATGCCGTCGGCGTATTCATTTAAAGCTTTGTTAAACTTTTTGGTATCAATTCCAGAAGCCCAACAAGAGCCAGTAATAATCAAACAAATGGCTAATGCCAAAAGCTTTTTTAACATACTTAACTCTCCTTCTTTTAGCCAAAATATTCGAGATGATTCTTTATAGTATAAGGATGAATATCAAACTAAGCAAGTACAAAACTAAATTTATATAAAAAAATAAGCAAAAAAAAAATCCGCCTTTCAGCAGATCAAATTCTTTTTGCTTATTTCGAGTGGAGCATAGGGGGATCGAACCCCTGACCTCAGGCTTGCAAAGCCCGCGCTCTCCCAGCTGAGCTAATGCCCCGATTGTTTTATTTGAGGGTGGGCCATTGTGGACTCGAACCACAGACCCCCGCGTTATCAGC
>JAFPZP010000079.1 GCA_017417215.1 Candidatus Rifleibacteriota bacterium
CCGAGGCTGAACCGAATCTCAGAACGGGAACCAGCTCAAAGGAAACGATGAGCCAGGGGCCAGGGCGAAGCGAGGTCGCAGAACGGAACGAACGAAAGCGGCCAGGAGGCAGGGGAGCCCACGCAGACCATGGAAGAAACCCGAAAAGAGACGGCGAACAGCGAGGGACGCAGAAGGTGCTGGAGACAGCAACCGACCGGATGTAACGTAAAGCTCTGAAGACTGAAACCCTCGAAGTGCCAGTGGGGCGGAACAAACCCACGAATCGAAGGAACGCAAACCACCCGTTAAGAGGCTGAGAAAACCTGGAAATGGGGAGCGGCGGTGTGAGAACCGTCTGACACGCTCCGAGACGACGGCGCTGTAAGGGAACGAACCTGAAGGAAGCGTCAGCGAACCCTAGCTGATGAGAATCCGTGGAATAAAGAACCTTGAAGTCTGACAAAAAACAAAACCAAAAACGGAAAGTCCGAAAGAGGAAAGCTGAAAAACAACAAAAGCAAACCGAATAACCAAAAGGTGTAGGTGATTGTTACTTAGAACCTTGAGAGCGATGAACGCTAGAAGGTCGAGGCACGAACAAATAAGTGCCTGAGGCAACCGCCAAAAACTCTAAGGGATACCAAAGACAGGAAGGGGTAGCTGAAAGACGGTGACGCCTGAAGCTGACCACGAAAGAGCCCAAAAGGCGAAAAGCAACGGGAACCCCCCGAAGCAGACCGCAAGGCAAAACCAAGCGAGTCACAAAAGATTGAAAGTTTCCGAAAAGGAAAAATGCGATTCAAAAGATTAAGTTCGACAACCAAGCAGCCTCTGAGTAACATCAGAGGCTGTTTTATTTTAGCTATTTTTTTCGTGAAGATTTAGAATAATCGGTTATAATAAATAAAAAAAATTATGGTGTTTAATATATGAGTATAACAAGATATTTAAATAAAGGCTTTTATGGGGTTCTTTTCGGGTTTATTATTCCTTTGTTTCTTTTTGTTCCACAAAGTTTATATGCTGTCTCTATATGGGATGGTTTAATAATGTTTCCTATGCAAAAAGATATGGAAATTAGTTCTGGAACAAAAGATTTTGAATTAGAGTATAAAAAATTAAAAGATAATCTTATAGATAATACTTTTGTTCTTGTAAAAGAAACAGATGAAAACCCACCTTGTAGAATTCTTATTCAGCTTCATAAAGCTTTACCTATAGACAAAGAATTCCTTAATAATAAACAGTTTTCTGACATGTATAATGGTTGGAAATTTGAAGAAAAAGAGATTTTTAACAATCAAATAAAGAAAAGTATTGAAATTATTAACAACAATAATATTGCTTTTTGGTATCCTGATTCTACCGCCTATATAGGTGGAAAGTTTGCTAATGTTTTCCATTATATAAATAATAATTATCAAGAATATAACTCTTATTACTTACATACTTTAAATTATTATATAGTTATTCATTGTATTGTTGATTTACATAATCTAGGGTTAGATAAAAACAAGTTTTCAAAACAAAAAATTTCTGAATTTTTAAGAAGTATTATTATTAATGACCAGTAATACTTGTTTTAAATGCTAGTGCTAAGAAAAATTGACTATAAAGAAAATAGATTGTAGGCTATAATAATTGCAGACTACAATACAGAGGTTTTTATGAAGAAACTTACAGCTGTTTTGCTTTTGATATTGACGATAGGTTTTGTTGGCATAGCACTCTATTTAAACAGAGCTGCATTAGGTCTAGTGAGTCCGGAATCATCTTCTTCCGTTCCTAATTATTCAGCGACTCCAACACAGCAAGGAATTTTACCAGGTGGCTGTGTTGTAAAAGAAGAAGAATCTCCTGAAATATTAGTCAGAAAATTAAAGGAATACTCTGTTCCAATAGGTTTTGGAGCAGGTTATATGATACTTACTTTAATTTTGGTTTTAATGACTCTTACCGATAAAACCAAAAAACAGATACATTCAGATGAAGAGTTTAATGCTAAGTCAGAAGAATTAACCCAGGTTCAGGCAAAACTTGATGAAAGCACTAAAACTAGTGAAGAGTTAAAGACTCAGCTTGAAGCTAACAAAGTTGATTCAGAAAAGATAAGCCAATTGCAGCAAAGTCTTGATACAACCAAGAAAGACTTAGAAGAAAACAAATCAAGCCTCGAAAGTAAAACAGCAGAATTTGATAAATTAAAGGCAGAAGCAGATGCTATAAGCAGCAAAGCTGAAAACTTAGAAAAAGATAATAAAGGTATTAGACGTGAAGTTGATAAGCTTAATTCTAAGCTTAAAGCCAGTGATTCTGAAAAAGACGAATTAAAGTCTAAGATAATAGAGCTTAATAAACAGATTGAAGAACAGAAAGAAACCATCAAAGCGGCAGAAGCAAATGCCAAAGGTGGGAAAGAAGCTATTCCTCCTGCTGCTTATCAGATTCTTTATTTGTTACAAAAAGAAGGTCGCTTAATCGACCTTTTAAATGAAGATATTTCTGGAATTGAAGATGAAGATTTGGGTGGAGCTGTTCGTCCTGTTCTTGAGGGCTGTGCTAAACTTTTAAAAGATCGTCTTGTTGTTGAGCCTGTTTTAAAGGAAGAAGAAGGCAGTGTTGTTACTGTAGATGAAGCTGATCCTGAAACGATCAAACTTTCTGGTTCTGTTCCTGAATCAGGCCCATATAAGGGTGAACTAATACATCACGGCTGGCGACTTAAAGAATGTAACCTCCCAGAACTTGTTGATGGCTGGAAGGGTAATGTAATAGCCCCCGCTGAAATAGAAATCAGTTGATTATCAAATAAATTATTTAACATTACGGGAAAAATAATATGAATTTTGAAGAAGAAGAAGAATATGTAGAACCTACGATTCTTAGTAAGTTTTCTGGGATAGCCGGCTTTGTTGTAGGCATAGTGATTGTTTTACTTTCATCATTGTTTTCTAGCTTTTACTTTGCCCATACGAATATTCCTATGATAACTAGTGAGGCAAAGCAATCAATAATAGCTATTGCTATCACTGTTATCGAGGTTTATATAATAAGTTATTTTAGAAATAGAAAAAAAGACTTAGCTAAGTTTTCTAAAAGTGAATTTGATTCCACTCATGGTTGCTGGATTTTAATAGCTTTATTGGTTAGTGGTGTTTTTTTAAACGGTATTCTTTTCTGTGAAATAAATGGAAGATTTGATTTTCGTAGCACCACCAAAAGAAAAACAAAAATAATAAATAAAACTCGCAGAGGAAATACAAGAGGTCCGACTTTAATTTACAGACATTATTTTATAATACAAAACTGGAAAGATGAAGGGAGAGAATTTGATTTGCAAATCCCTGGTTCTGTGTTTGATAAGTTTAATTCCGGTGATATGGTAGAATTTGAAACCAAGCCTGGTTTATTGGGCTTCGAGCATGTAGCTGGCAAAATTACACGTGCTGAGTGAACTAATAGGTTAAGATAAAAAAACATATACTATCTGCTATGCTATGCTTGGCTTGGCTATTTATTTGACTATTTGACGAATAGATTGTAATCTAATAAATAACGCAATCTTAAGGATATTCCCATGGCAAAACAAAAATATATCGTAGGTATAGACCTTGGCACAACTAATATTGTTGTTGGTTACGCTCCCTTAGCTGTTAAAGAAGACGAAAAGCCCGAAATCAATCTGGCTCCTATAGCACAAGAATTAGCAAAAGGCGCTATAGAATGGCTTGATGTGCTTCCATCTTTTATTTTTGAAAGAATTAAAGAAAAGCCGGTATTAGACTGGGATTTGGAATCTAAGTTCATAATAGGCGAATATGCAAGGGAAAGAGGTTCAGAAGTTCCGGATAGACTTATTTCTTCTGCAAAATCCTGGCTTTGTAATCCAAGAATAAACAGAAAAGAAGCTATTTTGCCTTGGAATGCACCAGAAGGCGCTGAAAAAATATCACCATTCAAGGCTATGACTATATTTTTAAACCATGTTAGAGAAGCCTGGAATCGCAAATTCCCAAAGGATAAACTTGAAAATCAAAAAGTAGTTATAACCATTCCAGCCTCTTTTGACGCTGCTGCTAGAGACTTGGTCGTAGAAGCAGCAAAAGTAGCAAAACTTCCTGAAGCTATACTTCTTGAAGAACCACAGGCTGCTTTCTACTCTTGGATTTCTCAAAATGAAAAGCCTTGGAGAAAACAGGTTTCAAAAGGTGACACAGTGTTAGTCGTAGACGTGGGTGGTGGTACTACTGACTTTTCACTTATTGAAATAGGCGAATCAAACGGCGATTTAAGCTTAGAACGTGTTGCTGTTGGTAATCATATTCTGCTTGGCGGCGATAACATGGATTTGACTTTGGCTTATATTGCTAAACAAAAGCTTGAAGCTGCCAATAAAAAAGTCAGCCATTGGCAGACCATTCAGTTAAGCCATCAATGCAGAAAAGCAAAAGAAGAGCTATTAACGGATACAGATAAAGAATCTGCACCAGTAGTAATTTCTGGTCGAGGAAGTTCTTTGATTGCGAGCACTATTAAAACAACTATTGAACGCAAAGATGTTGACGCATTAGTGGAAGGTTTTTTCCCTAAATGTTCTTTTGAAGATTCACCTGTTGAAGCTACAGAAGGCGGGGTCAGAGAAATTAATCTGATGTATGCTGCTGACCCGGCGATAACAAGACATCTGGCAAAATTCTTACGCAGCCAGAATAGTGATACCAAAACATACGGTTATCCTAGAGCTATACTATTTAATGGTGGCGTTTTCAAATCAGAAGTTTTCAAGAATAAGCTTGTTGAAGTAATAGATTCATGGCTTAAAGACGCTGGAAAAGAACCTATCAAGGTTTTAGAGGGCGCTGAACTTTCACAGGCAGTTGCTAGAGGTGCTACTTATTTCGGAACCGTAAGCGAAGGTCATGGAATACGTATCAGAGGCGGTGTATCACAGTCTTATTACTTAGGCATTGAATCTGCTATTCCTGCTATACCAGGTTTCAAACCACCTGTTAAAGCTCTTTGTGTCGCTAAGCAAGGCACAGAAGAAGGAACTGTTATTGATGTTCCAGATAGAACCTTTGCTATTCGCATTGGCAAAACTGCAGAATTTAAGTTCTTTAAATCAAACTGCAGACGCGATGACAACTTTGGTGAAATCTTTGAAGATATGGATGAAACCTTCGAAGATACTAGTTCTCTAAGACTAGAGTTAGAAGCTTACGAAGGCATGAAGCCTGGCGATATTATAGATGTTAAGCTTCAGGTAGCAATTACAGAAATAGGCACTTTAGAAGTCTATTGTATCGAACTTAACGGTGAACATCGCTGGAAACTGGAATTTAACGTCAGAGAATCCGCTTAATGGGCATATTAGATAAAGCTATAGATATTCGCTATGTTATAGGCATAGACTTGGGAACTACCCAGTGTGCTCTTTCATACTGCGATTTAAAAGACAAGAATTTAAAGATTAAAAATCTTCCTATTACTCAGCTTGTTAATGACAGTATGATTGATGATTTGTCAACTTTGCCATCGACAATTTATTTATCTGAAGAAAATAGGGTTCTTAACCGCCCTGAGTGGATGGAAAGACCTGGCAAAATTATAGGTATTTATGCAAAAGAACTTGGCAGTCAGGTTCCCGGTCGTTACGTTCATAGCAGTAAATCCTGGCTTTGTCACCCAAGAGCAGAAAGGCAATCTCCGATTCTGCCGTGGCAGAGTGAAATTACAGATAAAAAGATTTCACCAGTAGACGCAGCCTGTGAATATCTTACTTATTTAAAAAATCTTTGGGATGCTAAAATCGGAATTGAAGGAGAAGAATCTCTTTTCGAAAAACAAAAAGTAATCGTCACTGTTCCAGCATCTTTCGACCCATCTGCACGCAATTTGACTTTAGAGGCAATTGAAAAAGCCGGAATAAAAAATTATTCTCTGCTAGAAGAACCTCAAGCGGCTTTCTATGACTATTTGCAGCGAAATCCAACAACCATGGTTTCCGAACTTAAGGGTGTTGACACTGTGTTGGTTATAGATGTTGGGGGTGGAACTACAGATTTCAGTCTTATCGGTGTTAGTTGGGCAAAAGATAGCAATCATGCCGATTTTACAAGACTTGCTGTTGGACCGCACTTACTGATTGGCGGTGACAATATTGACTTGGCGTTAGCTCGAAATGCTGAAATGGCTTTTAAGCAAAAGGGCAAAAAACTGAATAGTAAACAGTGGCTTTCTTTATTGGCTCAGAGCCATGTTATAAAAGAAAAGCTTTTATCTGAAGAAAGCGATGAAAAAGTAGATTTTACTATTACAGGTTCGGGAAGCGGTGTATTATCTGGTTCTGCGAAAGTTCAATTAAAATCCAAATCTATTCGTCAGACTTTAATAGATGGCTTTTTCCCTTTGGTTGAATCTAATGAATACCCCGATGAAAGTGAGGCTTTGGGGCTTTCAGAAGCAGGTTTGCCTTTCACAAAAGATGCTGCTGTAACAAAACATTTGGCAGCATTCTTGAAAGATAACGATGTAATGCCTGATGCTGTCCTGTTTAACGGTGGAACAATGAAGGCAGACTGCTTGCGGCAGCGTTTGTGTGAAGTTATTGGAATTTGGCGAGGTAAAGAGCCAAAAGTATTAGAAAATCCGCACCCCATATTAGCTGTTGCTGCTGGTGCTGCTTATTATGGCGTTGTTGGAATGGGGCTGGGCCAAAAAATTAACAGTGGAAACCCTGTTTCTATATATTTGGGAATCGGGAACTCTTCTAGTTCTACTGTTGATAGATATGTTCCAGAACAGCTTATCTGTATCTTGCCTAAGGGGTCAGAAACAGAAACTGATTATGATTTAAAAGGCAAAACATTAGGTATAGACCTAAGTCATGATTCTGCTTTTTATTTGTTTTATACTCCACTACCACCAAAAGCAGAAGAATTTGGAAGAACAATAAGATTCAATTCAAAACGGTATTTACCGCTTCCTCCTTGTAAACTCAAAGCACAAACAGCAAAAGGAGAAAGACAGGTTAATCTTAGAATAAAATTAAGAGAAACTGGTTATTTACAGATCTTTTGCGACGAAGTCGGAGGAAAATTATCTCAGGAACTTCGGTTTGATTTGGGTGAAAGTGAAAAGAAGGCAGAGACTACAACAACTACCAAGCGTAAAGTTCCTCTTACAAATGCACAATTAAAAGGAATTTCGAAACTCTTAGATGATGCTTTTGCAGGAAATATTGAATTCAATTCATTATTTAAGGAATTTGAAAGTCTGATTGGAACAGCTAGAGCCACTTGGGATGCTGAAATGCTCAGGCAGTTATTCGACATTTTCATTGAAAGAGAATCTGATTTCAGACAGAGTCAAGCTTCTATGACAATCTGGTGTCGGTTGCTGGGCTACACATTAAGACCTGGTTATGGCGTAAAAGACGATTCTGAACGCGTTGAAAAGATTTGGAAAATGGCTTTCGATTCTTTTGATTATGATAATGTTGAATTCTGGGCTGAATGGTGGGGAATGTTTAAACGTATAGCACCAGGCTTATCTGCTGAAAGACAGATTGCATTAAAGAATAAAGTTCTTCAGCTTCTTTTCCCTTCAAAAAAACGTGATAAGAAACCGAGAAAAATAGTTCAGCATGAAAGAAATCAGTTGTGGCGATTATTAGGACATTTAGAACGTTTAACTATTGATGAAAAGAAAGATTTAGGCAATCTTATTTTGGAAACCCCAATGAGCTTTGGAGTTGATTCTGTTGCTTTAAGTACATTGGCTCGTTTAGGTGCAAGAGAACTGGTATATGCTCCAGACAGTCTGATGGTTCCACCAAGCGTAGCTAATGATTGGGCGGCAAAGTTACTTAGAAAAGCAATGCCTGGGAACTCTTATCTTGATACTGCTTTGCGTGAAATAGGCAGAAAAACAGGCGACAGAATGGTTCAAATCGAAGACCAGCTTCGTAGTGATATTTTAGATATTTTTAAAAAAAAGCTTAAAAAGAAGAATTTTATAAAACCTCTTCTCAAGGCTGTTAAGTTAGAAGAGAATGATTTGCAGGAAATTACCGGCGAAGTTCTTCCTTCCGGCTTTGTTTGGGTGAAAGACTCTGATTAGATTTTAGAGCGATAGAGCCTAGAGTTTAGAGCAAAGAGCGAAAGAGCAATATTATGGAAACAGTATTAATCACACATATTGTTTTGTTTTGTCTTTCTGATGCATACTTTTGTCCTCTAAGGAAAGATAAAAATTATAATAGGCTTTTCATTAAGAATTTTCCATTAATTTCTATAATGAGCGTTGTGTATTTTCTCTTTTCCCTTGCTTATTTGTTTATATCTGATTGGATATTTCCTGCTAACTATATTGATAGTTTTTGTAATATTAAAATTGCTTCTTTTGTGGCTATCTACACAATAATCATATTTGTTTTGACGTTAATTGTAGTTGGTAAAGAAATGTATAATGCTAGTTCTGAAGCGAAAAATGCAAAATTTCTGCTTATTCCAATAATTTTTGTATTTCTTTACACATCATCAGTAGTATGGAGTGCAATTATCATAAATTGTACCAATAGTCTTTTAGATTTTTCCGAAGCCGAAAAACATGTTTCGAAGATATATAGCGGAAAAACTAACACAACAAATAAAGAATATAAGCCAAATATTTATTACTTGGATGTGAAACCTGACATTTGTGGGCTACATAGTATTGAGGTTTCCAGGTCGGTCTATGATAAAGTTAAGAATTTGTCTAAATACGAGCAAAATCCATATACACAGAATGCAGAAAAAACAATGATTGTTTTTTCTGACGAACCCAAACTAGAAGTTTATGTCTATAAAGGCTTATATGGTGTCAGGTATATAGGTAAAAAAATGGATGTAATAAAGGGCTCTAGAGTCTCGCCAGACATCTTCCCCAAAATCATGAATATAAAAGACTATAGCGCCCAGTCCGACAATTTCCCTGGCTTCATACCTCTAGAGAAATGACAGTTATCAGAGTCGTTAAAAACTTGTTTAGATATTTTAAAAAAATCTACTATTCATTGAAAATTTCGTATAGAATTGTATGTTAACTCTTTGATTATTTTTTTTGGAGGGAAAAATGAAATTTTTGTTGGTTTGTGCTGCTCTCTGTTTGATTAATTCTCTTTGTATGGCTGATGGTCAGAAAGATATTGATATGGCAAAACAGTCTGATGTTTATGCTGGTAAAACTTCTGATGTAAAAATTACTTATATTGGTCATGGTTCTTTAATGATAGAAAATAATGGTAAAGTCTATCATATAGACCCTTGGAGTAATATGGGTGATTATTCAAAACTTCCAAAAGCAGATGTTATTCTTGTTACTCATGAACATTTTGATCATTATGATAAAGCTTTGATAAAGCAGTTATCAAAAGAAGACACCAAAATTATTACTACTGCCACTGTTGCTGAAGATTATGGGAAAACAGCCAATTTAACCGTATTAGCCAATGGTGAAGATACTGTTGTTGATGGTGTAAAAGTTGAAGCTGTTCCTTCTTATAATATAAAACATCTCAGAGACGGCAAAAATCCTTTCCATCCAAAAGGAAGAGGAAATGGGTATATTTTGAATATTGATGGTCTCAGAATTTATGCCGCTGGAGATACCGAAAATGTTCCCGAATTAAAAAAATTAGAAAAAATCAATATAGCTTTTCTACCATTTAATCTTCCATATACTATGGATAAAGAAATGTTTGAAGATCTTGCTTACAATATTCAGGCTGAATATTTATATCCTTATCACACAATGAGTACTGATCAGAAGGCAATAGAAAGCTTAGTTGTTCCTTTTGGAACTATAAGAATCAGAAAGTTTCAGAAGTAAGTATACTTTTGACTTTTACTAGTTAAATTGATAAAATCGTTAGAGTGTAATATCAGATGAGGCTGTTTGTTGTTTTATCAGCAATCATCAAAGTTTTTTTATGGAGGGCAATATGCCATTAGTAACCTCAAAAGATATGTTTAAAAAGGCCTATGAAGGTCATTATGCAATTGGTGCATTCAATGTAAACAACATGGAAATCGTTCAGGGTATTACTGAAGCTTGTAAAGAAGAAAAAGCTCCTGTTATTCTCCAGGTTTCTAAGGGTGCTAGAGCTTATGCTAATCATACATATTTAGTAAAGCTTGTTGAAGCAGCTGTAAAAGAATGTCCAGATATTCCTGTAGTTCTTCATCTTGACCACGGTCCAGATTTTGAAACCTGTAAGAGCTGCATTGACGGCGGTTTCACTTCTGTTATGATAGATGCTTCTTCTAAACCTTTTGCAGAAAATATCGAAATCACTAAAAAGGTTGTTGAATATGCTCACGACCACGGTGTTGTTGTTGAAGCTGAATTGGGTAGCCTTGCTGGTATTGAAGACGATGTTAAGGTTTCTGCAGCTGATTCTTCTTACACTCGTCCAGAAGAAGTAGAAGAATTTGTTTCTAAAACTGGTTGTGACTCTTTGGCAATCGCTATTGGAACAAGCCACGGCGCTTACAAGTTCACTCCAGAACAGTGCACTAGAAACGAAAAAGGCATATTGGTTCCACCTCCACTGCGTTTCGACATTCTTGAAGAAGTTATGAAACGTTTGCCTGGTTTCCCGATAGTTCTTCATGGTTCTTCTTCTGTTCCACAGAACTTTGTTGAAATGATCAACTCTCATGGTGGCAAGATGCCAAATGCTATTGGTGTTCCAGAAGAACAGCTTCGCAAAGCTGCTGAATTAGCAGTTTGCAAAATCAACATCGACTCTGACTTGCGCCTTGCTATGACTGGAACAATCAGAGAATTCTTTGATGCTCATCCAGACAAATTCGACCCACGCGAATATCTCAAACCAGCACGTGCTAACATTAAAGAACTGGTTCGTCATAAACTAAGAGACGTTCTCGGTTGCGCAGGAAAAGCATAATTCAAAAAAGAGGCGAAAGCCTCTTTTTTGAGAATTAGGAATTAAGAGTGAGGAGTGAGGAATTAGTCTTTTTTTCCTCCCTTCTCCCTTTTTCCTCCTCCTTAATCCATATACCCTTTATCTTAAAGACCACAAATTGAGATAAAAGACTAAAGAAAGGTAATTATTGTAATTCGTTTTTGTTGTTTTTATTGTTTTATCGAAGTCTGTTAAATACTGATTATTTGTAATATTCGTTACTTTTCAGACATTCTAATAACAATAAAAACAAAAAAGGCTTTAGCCTTTAAAAACCAACAACAAAGACAACATCTTTATGTCTTAAATCTTAAATCTTATATCTTGCGAATGAAATACATATACATCCTATTATTATCTATCTCTTGTTTGATTCTCACTGGCTGCGGTGGCGGTGGGGGAGGGGACAATGGCGTAGTTCTTACTCCTCAGCAGCAGGAATTTGCTGATGTTGTTTATGCTTTTGCTACAGCAGTAAATGAAAAAGATAAAGAAAGAGCTATGGGATTAGTGATGTCAACTCTTTCATATAATCAAACATATGGGTATAAAGATTTTAAAAATAGATTAGAAAACTTTATTGATAAAGCTGAAAATATTGATTTTAAAATTAATGATATTGGGGTTTCATTAACACTATCTGATTTAAATGATGAACTGGCTGAAATCCGTGCAAGTGTTTCTATAAGCTATAATACAAATGAAGTTATTAATGAAATCCTAGAGATAAATGTTGAAAAGTCGGGTACTGGTTCAAACAAGGGAATTACATTGTTCCAAAAGTATTCTGATAAAGCTTCTGCTTTTCCACCAGTTTTAGAATAAATAACAGGAGAGTGACCAATGAAAACTTCTTCTAAGATTACTGTTCAAGAAGATTTATTTAAAATAAGCATTGATGTTTTCGAAGCTGTATGGGGTTATTTGCTTTATGATAATATCAGTATTTTAGCTGATTCTAAAAGCAACATTCTAAGACTTTATTCTTTTGTGACAGGAAAAGAACAGACTTCTACAGATATTTCAAAGGATAATATTGAAGAACTTACAAAAAATCCTACTATAGAATTGAATTATACTTTAGGCGATAACAACACCGCTATTTTTAAAAAAGAAGCCATAGATGTGACTGGTAAGTTTATTGAAGCTATCGAAGCTCAGTTCAAAGGCAGAATTTCTACGGCTATAGAATGTTATAAAGCTGTTTTAGAAGCTAATCCGAATAATTATAGAGCTTTTGGTTTGCTAGGACGTTGTTTTAGAACTGAAGGGAAAAATGACGAAGCTTACGAATGCTATAAAAAGGCTATTGAATTAGCTCCAAACTCTCCTGAAGCCTATTGTAACTTAGGGGTTCTTTTCCAGAAAGAAGGAGACGAAGAAAAAGCTCAAGCAGCTTACTTACAGGCTATTGAATTAGATAATTTTTATTGTAATGCTCTAGTAAAAAGAGCTGCTTGGTTATTGAAAAATAATCCTGATGATTATGAGTTAAAACTATATAACTTAAGACTTTCAGCGGTTCATCAAGATGTTACTTCTGCTCAGACTCATTTAAAGAATTATTATGAATTAATGAACTATGATAGAACTGCTTATTCAGATAAAGAAACAGCTTTATTTGGTGATTTTGCAGATTATAAACTTCAAAAGAAGTTAAAGATTATAGAAAGCTGTATTAATAATGGTGCTTATGCTGCTGCTTTGAATAATATGAAAGAAGTTCTTGAATCAACAAAAGGAACTTCTGCTGAAAACAAAGTTGCTGGCTGGTGTAATGGTAGAGCTAAACGTTCTTCTAAGCGTTTGGGTGATAAATTAGATTTTGATGTTTGGAAAGCTTTTAATGATATAGCAGAAACAACTCCAACAGAAGAAGATATGTCTAAGCAAGCTGAAGAAGCTTCTAGAAAAGAAGCTTTGGAAGAAGCAATGAAATTTGACAGAAAAGCTGCTGAGGCCGCAAGTCAGGCTGCTATAGCAGAAATGGAAAACAAAATTTCTGAAGATGGCGATTATGCTCAGCCTATTGCTGGACCTATTGAAAAAGAAGTTACTGAAGATGAAAGGGATGAAGCTCTTGCAGAACAGTCACTTCTAGGTGGAGAAGATGATGTTCCAACTCCAGATTCTGTCACTGTTTCAGATGAACCAGTGATGACAAGAGTTGAAGAGGTTCCAGCACCTAAACCAGTAACACCAGAGCCAACACCAGAACCAGAGTCTGATTCTGATTCTGAAGTTGATTTAATGGCGAGCATAGATGATGTACCTCCTCCACCACCAATTTCAGAAGAATCTATGTTGACTGGCGTTGATGATATTCCTGCACCTGGGCCAGCAACTCCAGAACCAGTATTGGAACCCCCTTCTGCAGATATTTTTATGGCTGGCACAGACAATGTACCACCTCCACCTCCTATTCCTGAAGAGCCTAAATTAGTTCAGGTTAATGAGGTTTCTAAGCCAATTACTCCAGAACCAGCATTAAAACCAATTTCAACAGATGATTTAATGGCGGGTGTTGATGATGTACCTCCTCCACCACCAATTTCGGAAGAATCTATGTTGACTGGTATGGATGATATTCCTGCACCTAAGCCGGCAGGTTCAATGTCTTTTAAAGAACCTCCTGTAAAACCAGTTTCTACTGATGATTTGATGGCTGGTATAGACAATACTCCAGCACCTGGTTTAAAACCAATGTCAACAGCAGAGCTGATGTCGGAAGCAAATACCACTGATATTACTGAACCAGAAAGTTCTTTAAAACCAAAATCAACAGCTGAATTGCTTTCTGAAGCAAAAGACATGAACAACTCAGTGGAAGAACCTGAACCTTTTCTGAAACCAAAATCAACAGCAGAATTGATGGCAGAAGCAAAAGATATGAATGGCTCAGTAGATGAACCGGAAACTTTGTTGAAACCTATGTCTACTGCAGAATTGATGGCACAGGCAAACAATATAGATATTTCTGTTCCTCCTTCGGAAGAATCTGCTTCTTATTTACAGCCAAAATCAACTGCTGAATTAATGGCAGAAGCAAAAAATGTTGTTTTGCCACCAGAACCTGTATTGGATTCTCAGCCAGAAGAAAAAGCTAAAAACGCAAATATTAATGTTTCTTTAAATAAAGATTATAAATCACCTGTTAAAGGGGTTAATCCTGTTACTATTCAAGAATTCTTTATGTTGGTTCTTGTTGAAGTTATGAGAGACGGCGTTATTGAAGATGCAGAAAAGAGATTCTTGGAAAATCTTAAGAAATTCTTGAAATTTTCTGATGAAGATTATAACAAAATGTATAATCACGTGCTTAAGCAGATTGCTTTAAAAGGCAAGTTAGATAAAGGTGAAAGCGGAAGATTTAATCCAAAGAGGGTTTTCAGAAATCTGTGTAAAGCAGCTTTAAGAGACGGTGTTTTACAGGATTCTGAAAAGAAGATTCTTATTGCCGCCAGCAAATTATTCAAAATTTCTGAAAAAGAATTTAAAACCATGCTTCTAGAGGCTAAAAAATGAATAGATTGATTCGTTGTCTTTCTATTGTTTGTTTAACTGTATTTTTGTTTTTTTCTATAACTGAAATATATGCGGAAACAATTCAGATTCCTCAGTGGTACAGCTTGAAGGCATCTTTGAATAAACCACCTGAAGTTGGGAAAAATGTAGAATTAAATGTGGAATTACAGTCTATCATTGGAGATTTAGACAATATAAGCGTTAGATTGATTCTTCCTGATGGCTGGACAGTTGATAAAAATACAAAAGAATTAAAAAAAATCGAATCTGGCAAAATAGAAAATATTAAGTTTTCTGTTTTACCTAAAACAGAACTGTCTCAAGGGTCTATAGTTGTTGAAGCTGTTTTTGATATACCAAAATCTAGCATTAATAAAGCTATAGATAAATTAACTACAGATAAAAATATGGCTGAAAGCCTTAAAAATAGTGTTAATTCTTGGCCTAATCCTACAAAAAGATATACAGATACTTCTTTTGCTATATTCCCAGAAGAATCTTTTTATCCGCTTTCTGGAGACATGTGGGTAACTTATGCTGATAATCTTGCTCCAGATAATGGTTTTAAAGGACCTGTTTATTACGATAATTCTTTGATAAGTGTTCATCAGGCTCAGACTGATGTTGAAATGTATAATAAATTAAAAGAATTATTGAAATCTGATGCAAGTTTAGCGGATAAGCTGTCTGAAACAGGTATAGACCTAAATAAAAAGCATTTTGATTATATGAATGGTTTATATGTATTAGCTGTAGATGCATGGAAAAATAACGATTTTCAGACTTCTTTAGATTTTATAGAATTGTTGGAAAAGGAATCTACAGAGTTAAAAAAGAATTATGTTGATTATTTAAAAATTGCTACAGGTAATATGAGGGCTTTGATTTTTTGGAAGCAAGGTCAGAAACGTCTTGCTGAAGAAGCTTTTAAGAAAGCTTTTTATCAAAATCGTAAGCATAAGCTTCAAAGATATATTTTACGTAACTTAGGTTTATTAATGTATGCTTCAAAAGACAAATCAACAGCCCAACAAATGTTCTCATTAGCTAAGAATATGAAAGATGGTTATACTCTTTTAGACAAAGAGATAGAATTGCTTAAAAAGTAATGATGAATATTAGTTTATAAGCAGTTTGTATTTTTATATTTAATAATGAGCAATTTGATAGCAGAACTAAAATCTAGTGAACCATCAGTTGTTTGTGCTGCTATAGATGCTTTAGAGACAGTAGATCCAGAAGCTCTTAAAACCAATATTGTTGATTTGCTTCTTAATAGTAATGTTTGGGTCCGTTCTAGAGCTGCAAGAGCAATGTGTCGCTGGGATAGGTCAGAAGCAATACGTTATCTTGCAGAAATGCTTTTCTCAAAAAACAAAACAGAACGTGATGCCGCTTTAAATCATTCTCTTTTTTTCCCTTTTAATCAGATTGAAGCATTATTATTAAAATATCTAACAGTAGAAAATGAGCCTGATATGATTCAAAAAGCTGGTTTGGTTTTTATGGCTAATCCAGATATCAAAACAGCTTTTCGTCTTTATGAAGCTCAAAATGCAACAAGAGGTCTTCGTTCAGATCTTATAAACAGTATATTAATGGGAGTTTTGGGTTCTCTTTATAAAGCAGAGTTAGAAAAGGATGTACCGCTCATTCTTTTGAAGAAGATTAAGCTTGCTTATGAAGAAAAACGCAAAAAAATATATATAAAACATTTTTCTTCTTTGCTAGGTTCTGAGGATGCAGAAATAAGATTGAACGCAGCTATTAAGCTTTGTGATCTTATCAGGACCAATATTTGTGATGTTAGTTTCATTATTAAAGAATTTTTAGTATCAGAAAAAGACGAAAATGTTGCTAATAAAGTCAGACAGTATTTAGAGTCTTTTTCTATAAATATTGATTCTAAAAAAATAGAAAATCCAGAGCAGAGAAAAATACTTTATGCTTCAGTAACCATAGATAATTATTCTCAGATTATTTCACCTCTTTTGCCAGATTTGAAAAAGATGGAAAACTCTGAACAAATATTAATCCTTCATTTTATAGAAGAATATGGCAGTAAGGAAGATGCCAAATATGCTTTAAGTCTTTTGGATTCTGGTGAGGATTCTGTTAAGCAGGCTGTAATAGAAGCTGTCTGCAAATTAGATCAAGATGCTTTGCAACCATATTTGCCAGAATTAATTAAAAGCGAATCAGATACTATTAAAATTTCTGCTATAAATGCTTATTCTTTGGTAGACAAGACTCAGGCTTTATTAGTCTTAGAAAGAATGATGAATTCTGTTAAAAGTCAGCAAAGAAAGAATGCTTTATTTTGTTTGCAGAATTTAGATTTTGCTTCTGTTGGTGATATTTTGATTTCTTCATTAAAAAGGGAAAAAGATAAAGAAATTAGAGATGAGCTGTTATCTGTTTTATATGATAATGCTAATGAAGAAATATTTTATGATTTATATTTTCAATATAAAAATATGAAAAAAGAAGAGCAGGAAACTTTTGAACCATTTTTGACAAATTTGTCAGATAAACTAGCTGTGCAAAATCCTGGAAAAGATTCCAAATATTATTGGGATGAAGCAGAATCCCGTTGGAATGAAGAAAGAAATATAATAAAACAAAGAGAAGCTTACCGTCTTGAAAGAGTTCAGTTATTGCGTGACGATAATCATGATGAAAAGATAGCATTATTAAAGTTCACTTTTGTCTGTCATTCTATAGGATTTTTGATTACGCTAATAATCTGGTTTGGTTTTATGGCTCCAAATGCCTGGATAAAAAATGATAATAATAACAAGGTTTGGGTTAATAAGACTGAGAAAAAGGAATTATTTCCTACAGAGCCGATTTCTATAAAGGGTGTTGTTGAAGATGTAAGTAATCAGCATAGGCAGGCTATGTTGACAGATGAAAGTGGTAAAAAATATCTGCTTATTTTTAACGAAGGTGATGTACTGCCAGAAAAGGGAAAAGATTTTTCAGCTCAAGTATTTGTCGAAGATTATTCTGATTCTGTATATACAGCGGAAGTATTGGTTATTTTTTAGTTTTTAATAATATATAATTACTGTACATAATTTTGTTTGACATGCAATTTCTTTTAAAGTAAAATTTGCCTATGGCAAAAATAGTTATAAATGTAGAAAAAAATAATGATGTCTGCATCTTACGCCCTTGTGGTTATGTTGACGAAAAGGGCGGGGCTGCTCTTTGTGAAGCTGCAGAGAATGCATTAAATGAAGGTTTTCAGAAAATTTTAATAAATTTTTCTGAATCTCCAGTAATAAATTCTCAAGGAATAGCTCAGATTATTGAATTAGCAGAAATAATCGTTGATGAAAAAGGTGGAGTTCTTGCTTATTGTGGTTTAAGTGAACTTTCAATAAGTGTATTTAAGATGGTTGGCCTTCTTCAGATGGGCGATTCATACACGGATGAAAAAGAGGCCTTGGGCTATCTAGCCAGTTAGCCGATAAATCATTATAATAGTACATAAGTATAGAAGACAAGGAGGTCTATATGCTAGCAGGTGTAAGCGGAAATAGTTTACATTCAAATCTATTACGCGCTGACGTTGCAACCAACAAATCGCTAGAACGTATTTCCAGTGGCAAAAAAATTAATCATGCCAGTGAAAATCCGGTTGGAAGTGCAATGTTGTCAGCATTCGATTCCCAGAGTCGTGCGTTGGCACAGTTGATGTCGAATCAGCAAAGTCAGGCATCAGTTTTACAAACTGCGTCAAGCTCGCTCACAACTACTTCTAACATTTTGCAGGGTATCAATAGTCTTGCTTTGCAAGCATCGAATGGAACCCTAACCGATTCAGACAGGGCTATGATTCAGCAACAGATTAATCAGCTTTCTTCCCAGATTAATATGAGTGCAAATCAGGCTCAGTATAATGGTCAGAATCTATTAGACGGTTCTTTCAGCACTACTCTTCAAAATGGTGAGAAATTTGCAATAGACTCTATGACAGCAGATGCTTTGGGTCTTAATAAGCTTTCTGTTGCGACACAGGGTGATGCAATGTCTGCTTCTGATTTAGCAAAATCTGCATTAAACAAGGTGGTTTCAACGCAGAGTAGTTTAGGAGCTGCAATTAGTGGCATTAATTCTAATATTGCAAATTTAGGAACCCAGTATATGAACGCTGTTTCAGCTCAATCCCAGATTGGCGACGTTGATATGGCTGGAGAGATAATGAATCTTACATTGTCTCAAATTCAATCACAAGCTACATTAAAGGTTTACAGTATGAACGAGAATACTCGTTCTAATGTTTTAAATTTACTTAAAGAATGACTTTAAAACAATGCAATCATAATCGTGGTTTCACGATTATGATTGCTCTTATTATAGGTACCGTTTTATTAGTGCTTTCAGTAGTTCTTTATACTTTTGTTAGTCGTCAATATACTGGAATGCATATAATAGTAAACGGAGAAATTGCCCATTTTTTAGCTGAAACAGGTATAAATACTACAATTGGTACTATCAGAGAGAGGATAGGAAACAATCTTAATTCTGGAACAAAAGCTTTTGAAAAGCTTAAAGATATATTTTTAAATAGTAAATCTTTAGATAATATTTGTATAAATGATATTTTAGGTGACAGTTGGAACTCAGAATTAAAGAAATTTTCATCAGAAGTAGATAAAACAGCATCAATAGAAGTTAATGTATATTTAAAAGATTTTAAGCCTATTGAGACAAACCCAGGAGTATGGTGTGATTCAAAAGCCGTCAACGGATGGTTGGTTATTGAATCTGTTGGTGAATATAAGGGATCTGAACGCAAAATAAAAATTAAGCGTGCGATGAATGTTTTTAATATGGTTCCTGGGGTTATGAGTAAGTTTACTTTGTATTTGAATAATTGTACGAAAAAAAATGAGAATGATTATAATTTAATACGTAATGATTATAAAGGTATGATTACAGATGGTCCTCAGCCATTAATTATATATAATCATGCTACTCCTGAATACCCTGTTGAACCTGGCAATATTGCTGATATTCTAAGAGAAGAAAAAGAATCAGATGTTTGGAAACATCGTGGTTGGATATGGTTAAAAGGTAATAAAACTCGTTTGAATTTATGTTCTGGAGCTGGTGACTTAGGTGAAATTTTTCATTTTTATGATGTAAGTAATCCGAATGTTTTTACTCCGGTACGTTTTGCCACACCAGTTCAAAGCCTTCCTGATTCGTTTTTTAAACCTATAACTCTCCCATGGGATAAAAGTAATGAATCTGTAAAAAATACTCCCTATCGTTTCTGGCACAGTTTTATATTAGATAGTTTTCACGATAGAAGTAAAAGAATGCAAAATGAGGCTATGTATGAAGGAGATGTTCTTTCTGCTAAAGAACGAAATTATTATGGGGCTAAATCTTCTGTTCTTCACTTGTTTGGAGATGCAAGACAGGGTTATCAATCGAGAACAAGAGTAATAGGGCCTGTTTATTCTGCTTTTGTACGCTTTGCCAATCTAGAAGTTAAACCTGAAGAAGCAGAAGTAAAAGAAATATTTGAAAATCAGGATCCAAAACCTATTTACCTACTTCGATCTATTCCAGAAGAAAGTTATAATAATTCCTTAGACATTAAGGATTTTATGTGGCGTAGAGTAGGCGGCCCTCTTTTAAAAATAGGTATGCTTTTTAAAAGATATGAAGAATACGCAAATTTAATGAGTTGTATCGTAGAAATGCCTTATGTGGAATCTTACAATACGATGCAGGATGTATACGATAAAAAAGTAAATAGAACATTTCCAACGATTAAGAAAGTTTTAAATATGGATAATGAGGGTGAAAGCCTTATTTCTAGGGATAATAATGTTTTTTATAAAGGGAAACCGGCTATAGAAGACTCTATTAAAATTATAAGGCAAAGAGTTCAAGATGTTGTAACTAGACCAGCAGATTTTTGGAAAAAGTATCTTAACGAAAATGGTGAATTAGAGCTTAATAATGTTGTAGTTATAGAAAATACTGCAAGAGAAGAATTTATTATTCCTCCAGTGGGGAGTCCCCAACCTCTTGTCGTTAAGGGTGGGGGCATTATCTTGTTGGAAAAAGGGAATATAAGCTTAAGAGGTATTTCTTTAGCTGATACTTCTGAAATTCTTACTGTTGCTACTGAAGATGATTGTCGTATAAGATTTGAATCGACAATGACGAATATGGTTGATATTATTGCTCCTAACGCTGAAATTGATTATGGTTCTAAATTCGAGCTTTTTGGTTCACTCTGTGCTAAAACAATTTATGCTGATCATCGTTTTCAGGGTGGAGTTATTAGATATAGAGCAGCTCAAGATCCTACAAAAAGCAGTTATGATAAGTTTTATAAGATACTTATAGCAAAAAAAGATTCCTATTGGAATGAATAAACTAGATTTGATATAAAGTTTTAGAAGGGCATAATAATGAAGAATAAAGGGTTGTCATTAGTAGAAATAACTATTTCTATGGCAATAATGATTATCGTTATGCTTCCTGCTTTTTTAACTTTTTCTTCCGGTAATCAGAATATACAAATGACGGAATCAGAATTCAGGGCACATAGTGCAGCTCTCGAACTAATGGAGCAAACAATTTCTTTACCTTTTGATATGTTAAAAGCTGGGTTTTATAGCGAAGAAGAAATAAAGAATGGTGCTAAATTTGCTGATACTGATGCTATGTATCATTTAAGCTTTGATGATGATTATAAGCTTAGTATGAATATTGAAGATATTATAAAAAATAATCGAATATATTTTAAAAAAGTTTCTGTAACTGTTAAATACCCATTAACCAAAAACTCTAATCAGATGAAGAATTTCAACATAAAGGTAATTATTAATAATGATAATATCTAATAAAAGAGCATTTACTTTAGTTGAAATACTTGTTGCTTCTGGGGTTTCTGTTATTTTTCTTGGAATGGTAATAACTTTGTTTATGGGATTTTCTAGAACTTTTTCTTCTGGAGAAGGCTCGGCAGTTCTTATGCAGGAATGTGCACTATTTGTTGCCAGACTGAGAAATGATATGAATAATGGCGTAAAAACAACAGATGGAAATTTTATAACATTAGATGAAAACCAGATTATGTTTAATGTTTATGATAGTGAAGAAGGAAAGGTAAAACCAGTTATATATACTGCTGTTCCACAAGCCAATGGATATTATAATATGACAAGACGTATAGCAAATGGGTCTGCTCATAATATTGTTAAAGGGAAAATATCTTCATTTAGCTGGAATTTAATGGAAGAATCGATTCCAACAGGGGCTACTCCAATAAAAAGAATTAGCCTAGAGCTTAATTTAAAAATGGGAACCTCTGATTTTAAAAATAAGTCATTCGATTTTAAAACCACAATTTATCCGGTTCGAGCAAATAAAATGCAATAATTTTTATTATTAATAAATTATGATATAATTCATTCACAGTTTTTTCAGGACTTATTATGAAGAAAAAAGGCTTTACTCTCACAGAAATAATCATATCTACTTTAGTTTTATCTATAATAGCTATTGTTGTTATGTATCTTTTTCAGCGTAGTAATGCCGCTTTTTCTATTACTGTTTGGAAACAGGAAAGAGCTGCTCAGGCAGAAACTTTTTGGAGCCATTTTCGTAAACATATAGAAGAAGCTAGTGATTTACTTGAAATACCTGATAGTCAAATGGGAAAACCTCATCCAGAGGTTAAAAAGATAGAATCAAGGCCAATTTTAGTTCATACTTCTCCTAATACTGTTCAAGGGAAAGAAAATATATTAGCTTGGAATGTTTCTCATCTTGATTTTGATTTTTCTAGTGCAGGTGCTCATAGTAGCTCGTCAACTATTTATTACCTTGTGAAAGATGATAAAAAAGTTTATTTGATAGATGGCAGAGGCACGAAACCTATTGCAGAATTAGATGATGTCACAGACATTAACTTTGATACCAGGTCTTTAAAATATACTAGCGAAAGATCTTATACTACTATAGTTGATAAAGAAGAATCCGTTCCTATAGAAGAGGTTGCTGGAACACTGTTAGAAATAACCTTAACTATTACTCCTCCTAAGAATTATATTGGGGAAGGCAATAAAATTCCCCATTCAAATAAATTTAAGTTGAATGTTGCTTCTAAAAAAACTAATAATGTTAGTTACCAATGAATAGAAATATTATTACAATTATATTTACATTATTGCCAGCGATGTTATTGGCTCAAGAAGCTAATAATCCTGCTTCTGAACCCCAAATTGTTTTAGAAATACCTTCCTCGCCTTTAGGTTGGGTTGTTGCTCTTGTTTTTTTTGTCGTTATAATTGTTTTGATTGCTGTTATTATAATGCTTACCAAAAAGAAAATGGATTCGAATTCTCCTTTGAATCCTGAAATAAAAAAAGATGTCGAAGAAGCTTATGCTAGAAAAGTAAAACGAGAGTATCTTGATAAACAGAAATTGCTAGATCAGAAGATTAATCAGGTTAGATTAAGATTTGCTATTGTTATGGGAAGAGTTAAAACTTTGCTTGATACTTTGTCCCCGGATAAATTGTTTAATGCTATTTGTGAGTTGATACAATCTGATGTTGGTGCAAATAGATATATTATTTTCCTTTTGGACAAAGAAAAGCATGAATTGTATCCATTTAGGTGGTTAGGCTATTCCGACCAAATAAAAAAAGTTTTAGTATTGCCAGATAATTTACCTCATATTCTTTGTTATGCTTTGAAGAAGAAACAAAATGTTTTTAAAGCTGACGCAGAATATGATCCTGAATTAGTTAAAATTATTGATAATAAGCCTAATCTGAATACTATGGTAGCTATACCATTGTTTTCTAGAGATAGAATTTTCGGAGTTATTCATATTGAATCATTTGAAGATGGTCATGATAAGATTGATGATAATGAAGCAAAGTTTTTAATGGCTTTGCCGTCTTTTATTGGTAGTGCTATTACAAACGCAGATATCTTTATGGAAACTCGTGAAGAATTAGAGTCTGCCCGTTTGATTAGTGAAAAAGAAATTGCAGAAAAAAGAAGATTACACGACATTTTTTCTAGATATACTTCTTCTGAGTTGATTGAAGAATTATTAAAACACCCTGAAAAAGTTGATTTGGGCGGAACAGTAAAGCATGCTTCTATTTTATTCTCTGATATTGCTGGATTTACACATTTCAGTTCGCAACTTTCCCCAAAAGAAGTTGTTGTAGCTATGAACGATTATTTATCTAGAATGACAGAAGTGGTTTTAGATTATCAAGGAGAAATAGATAAATTTATTGGTGATGCGGTAATGGCAAGATTTGGGGTTTTAAGTGATTTGCCCTATCCTTCTCAAAATGCTATTCAAGCAGCTGTTGCCATGCTTGAAGAATTGAAAAAGCTTAAAGCAGAGTGGGCTCAGCGTGGTATGGATTGCTTTAATATTAGAATAGGTATTGCTACTGGGCCTGTTTTGGCTGGAAATATAGGTTCTACACGTCGTCAGGAATTTACTGTTATGGGTACGACGGTTAACTTAGCTTCCCGTCTTGAAGCATATAATAAGACTCTTGGAACTACATTGGCTATCGATGCCGAAAGCTTTAAATATGCCCCTAAAACCTTGAATTTTACAATGCACGAAAATCAAACAATTAGAGGGTTAGATACTCCGATAACTCTTTATACATTAAGTTAAAAAAAAACTCAGATTGATATCTGAGTTTTTTTATATCTTTTAATTAGACATTGCCAGGTATATTAGGAGATTTCCTTCTTTGCGAGCTTTTAACATACCTAACTGTGTAACTTTTTCCTTGGGCTTTTCTTTTAACAAGCTAATCATAAGAGGATTTTTACTTATTTCTGGATTAGCGTGTATTGATATAGGTTTTTTACATATGATTGGGGTTTTTACACTCCAGAAATCAGATTCGCTATTCCCAAGATTATTGATAGAATAAACCTTGTATTCATTGGCTGCAAGTTTGTCTAATACTGGGTCTAATGATCTGACTGTTGAAGGATATATGTCATGCATTAATATTGCTCCGCCAATGTAATCACCTTTTGAAATGTGCAACTGACGGTCAACTTCTTTTAATACAGATTTTTCATTTTTGCTATGCCAATCTCTTGTATCTACAGTCCATAAAACCATGCTCATGCCTGCATCTTTGATGGCGCTAATAACAGTTTTATTTATTGCCCCATAAGGAGGACGTATGTACTTGGGTTTTTCACCGGTAATTTTTTCAATTAGTTTGTTGGTGTTTTCTATTTCGTTCTTTATTGCAGCAGTTTTTAATTTGGAAAGATTCTTGTGACTATATGTATGGTTCCCAACGATGTGACCTTCGTCATAAATTCTTTTTATTAGTTCTGGGTATTTTTTTGCTTGAATACCAAGAACAAAGAAAGTTGCTTTTACATGACGTTTTTTTAGAATATCCAGAATGTGAGGAGTCGTTAAAGGATGAGGACCATCATCAAAAGTAAGAGCGACTGCACGTTTTTCTAATAATAGTTCTTTGAGCCTGCTTCTACCAAGATTAGTGTCAATGCAAAGCTGATCACTGTTTATTAAATTTTCCTCCATATTTGTGTCAGATGGTGATTCAGTATTGCTTACTGCACTTTTTGTTTCGATTGGTGAAACTGAAGCAAAGGAAGTAGCTGCTGACAATATTGTTGGTATTGTCAAAGCCATACAAACGGTTAATATAGTTTTTAAATTGATTTTGAAGTTTCGCATAGCATAAAGGGTATCGGATATTTTTGAAGATAGTTAACCATTGTAAAAAAAAAATAAAAAAACTGCTTGATTAATTCAAGCAGTTTTAGGGTTACTTTAATTATTGTTAATATTAGACTTTTCCGCGAGCTTTGAGCATTTTAACAATTGAACTGATTACGTGAATACCTTTGGTTCCTCGACCAAAGCCGTCATCCATACCAGCTTCTTTAGCAATTTCACGAGTTACTTGAGTGCCACCGCATACGCAAATAACTTTGTCTCTAATGCCTTTTTCTCTAGCGATTTCGTCTAATAATCGCATATTCTTCTTGTGAACATCATTATGGCTGATGATTGTGCTAATCAATATAGCATCTGCACCTGTTTCTATTGCAGCATCAACCATCTTAGCTACAGGAACAGAAGTTCCTAAGTAATGGTATTTAACGCCGTATTTTTCAATTCCGCCATGTTTGATGTCGAGAATTTCTCGAATACCAACAGAGTGTTCGTCTTCTCCAACTGTGCCTGCAACAACTTTTAAGCCAAGTTTCTTAACAGCGGCTTTGATTTCGTCTTCGTCTAAGAGTTCGTCTTTTGGTGGAATTTTAATTTTAGTTCTGTCTATTGCAATAGAAGTTTTACCCTTAACTTCAACGAAAGTGCCTTCGCTTGGGTGCATTACTTGAGCATTTACGATTTCTGGAGTATCTAAGCCCATTTTTGCAGCCATTTCTAAGGCAGCGGCTTTGGCAATTTCAATTTCTTCAGGTATGAAAACCTGTATTAATACAGTGCCATCGCCAGCCCATTCCGTTTCAGGCATTATCATATTGCCTTTTCTAAATTCAGCTGATTTTTGTAATCTTATATTGCAGTTGTCGGTCTGGTCTATTTCATCAATATAAGCTATTTTGTCGTGTTTGCAGAGAGTGCAGCCACCGATTAAATCACAGGCTTTTTTTGTTCCTTCAGGCAAATGATTATCACCGTAAACACTGCAGACAGGGGCTAAATAATCATCATCACGTTTTACTATTGTGTCTACGCCAACGCCGCCACGACTGTCACGGGCAATACCATCGCCGTTTCTTTCGGGGTAGTGAGCTGAATCGACAAAGAAGCCTTTTTCTACTGATGCAAAGTAACCGCCATTGTCTAATATTTCTTCCAAGAAACAAACAGCGCGTTCTTTTATATCGCGAACCATTTCACCTAATGGGCCGTCACGCTTGATTTGAAGCAATTCTTTAATACCGTCTAAAGCGTTAAGGGTCTGCTTTGCTGTTTCGATACCTCTGATATTGTTATAATGCCAGGGAACGTTTCTTCCTTCGTCAGGAGTAATAGTGCTCTGAATATCAGCAGAAGTAAGAGCGGAGATTAAAGTATCGATAACGTGAGTTCTAGTGGCTTCTTCAATGTCTGCTTCGATGTATCTTGTATTCTGCTGAGCACGGAATTTATATTCGCTGAAAATGTCTCTCAAAGCTACGGCGTAAGGCAAGTCATACCATAATTTTGGAGTTGGTGGAGCACAAGGAGGAACTGTAGAAAGCCCTATGTGGCTCTTTGGCATTCCGACTGCAACAGAAAAAGCACAGTTGATTCCGTGCTGAACAAGAAGTTCAGGCATTACTGACCAGCCTTCTTTTGCTGTAGCGTTTGCGTTATGAGCACCGTCAATCTGGAATATTTCTGCATCGGCCATTACTTTTTTGGCACTGGCAGCGTCAACGAATGAACGATACATATTTACGTTTCTATATAAAACGTTATATTGAGGGTCTTGGTGAGCGCCGTTAATGCCTTCTTCTGCGAATAATACAGCTACTTCTGGACCAGCAACACCTGAAACATAAGAGTGGAAGTTAATCTTGCGGCCAACTTCGTCTTCTATGAGATCGCAGGCTTTACGAGAAGCTCTGATTTGCTTTCTAGTTATAGGAACACCACCAACACCTTCGGGAGTTCCTTCTAGCAAACCGTCAATATGGCTCTGACCTGTGGTTCTGATGACCATAATATGGTCGGCACCGTGCCAGGCTGCCATTCTCATACGTCTGATGTCGTCTTCAAAACGACCAGAAGCTATTTCTGTAGTAATAACTGGCATTGGTTGCGGGTCTATGTTGTTAAAATACTTGGCGGCCGGTAGAGGAACAGAATTTTTCAAAGGTAATGAAACATTTTTATAGGTAAATGGACCTATTTTTCCGCCTTCTAATTTTTCACGCCATACCCAGCCTTTTCTGCGTGGAGAATAGTGTTCCATGTCTTTTAAAATTTCTTCTATATCAATCTTTTTATTTGGGTCTAGTTTGTAAGTCATGTTTTTCTCCTTAGAATAAGCCTTGAAGAGCAGTGTCTTCTTCTGCAATCTTCTTGGCAGCTTCCTGAATGCTGATATTTTCTTGCTGAGAAAGTTTCAGCACAACATGACCAGCGCCTTTGCCCAACAAACCTGCTTCGTTGATTTTCTTAACTAGAGTTTGAGTAGTAAGGCTGTCTATTCCCATTCTTAAAAGAACAGATCTTTCGATAGAAGGCGAAGTATAGTGCTTGCCGTATTCAACCATTGGTTCTACTATTTTATTGCAGAGTTCCCAAAATCTGTTCTTGAGTTCTTCATCACTAAGCTTATGTAGCTCAGTAAGACGTTTTTCATATTTTTTTAATCTGTCTTCACTCATTCTATTTCTTTCCTTTTTCTATCAATAAAAACAACACTACTAACTACAATAACTACTATTAACATATTTTGGCAAGAAGTTTACATTAGATAAGAAAATAATCTTTATGCTATTGATATAGAGCAAAAAAAAATATAGAATCATCTGTTGTATATTGAATTTTCTATGGAGACAGTATGAAAAAGAATATTTTTGCAAAAACTCGTCTTGATGACGATGATGATGACGAACAGATTGAAGACGATAGAGAACGTCTTACAGAACTTAGCGATATAGTAGAACAGAAACTTCTAGATAATCGACAGATTTTTCTGTGGGGACCTGTAGAAGACGAATCTGCTCGTGATATCGTTTCTAAGCTTCTATATCTTGAAGCTTTAAAACCTGGGGAACCAATAACTCTCTTTATCAGCAGTCCTGGTGGAGTTGTAACAAGCGGCATGGCAATTATAGATACTATGAATCTTATTACTTCACCTGTTTCAACTGTTTGTATGGGTTTGGCTGCTTCAATGGGTTCTTTGATTCTTTCTGCCGGTGAAAAAGGCAAAAGATTTATTTTCCCATATGGCAGAGTAATGATTCATCAGCCAAGCGTAGAATATTTATATGGTCAGGCTTCTGATTTGGAAATTCAGGCTCGTGAAATAGTTAAAACCAAAGAAATTTCAGCAGAAATTCTTGGCAAAAACTGCGGAAAGAGCAAAGATAAAGTTCTTAAAGACTTGGACAGAGACTACTGGATGGATTCTAAGGAATCTATTGAATATGGCATTGTTGATGGAATTTTCAAGTTCCCGAAGACTAAATAAATTCAAAAAAGAAAAACGCTTCAACTTGTTTGAAGCGTTTTTTTTTATGACAAATGATAGACTTTTCTCATCTCTGCTCTCTAAAAGTCCCCCTTTGATAAAGGGGGATGCCTACGAAGTAGACTGGGGGATTTTCGAGAACTTTGTTAAGCATTACAAAGTTGAGTCCGAAGACTGTCTCATTTCTCAACTTCTTTAAAATCGGACAGTCTGCTTGCTCAACCTTATTCTCCTCCGCGGTCTCTGTGAATTTGTACCTTCGAATAAACTTTGAGGGAACGAGCCTTGTGCGGAGAATAGAGGTCTCGTGTCTACTGTCCGATTTACAACTACCACGGGCAGCGTCAGTTGCCGTCCCACAGATTTCGAACGCAATCGCCCCACTTCTCATCGCAAAACGAAGATCTGCCCCCAAAGCGAAGCTGTTGGGGGAAGTGGCACGAAGTGCCGAATGGGGTCTTAAACATAGTAAAAATTAAAAAAAATAAAAAATGTTGTTGACTTTAAAATAAAGATTTGCTCAGATAGTTACCTCGCTAAGGCGAGAGG